>JANODZ010000266.1:0-2501 GCA_031412935.1 Anaerolineales bacterium | reverse complement strand
GCGCAAATTGCAAAACATCGACGGGCGTTGCCAATGCGATGATCGCGGCTCTCGTGCGCTGGGCATAAGCATCCCATCTGACGCCATGCGTGGGCAGCCCTTTCGTTGACAATGCGCGAGTTGCTGCCAGACGGGCTTTTGCATCAGCGACGATGTCGTTCGCCAAGGATGGACCATTTTCATCGCCGGGAATATCTTTACTTTTCCCCCGAGCCAGCCACGTTAGAACTTTCATCTGGAATATCTGTCTTTTCTTGTCTAACTTAACAATAAACAATATGTTAACAATCGTAGAATTTATGCGGCGCAATTACATCGTCAGCAATTACTTGCCGAACATACAATCTCCTGCTAACTTCAAATTTTATTCTCAAATATTTTAATTACAGCAAAAATTGCCAATTTAGTTTCATTTATTAAAAAATTTTCGGGTCTTTGGTTTTCAGATCCGTTTGGTTATTTTCCAACAAAATCAGGTAGCGATGATGGACCGTCCAATTTCATTTGAAGAAGAGCGCAATCAACTCATCGCCGCTATCGAAAAGTATCCTGACGATCTGAGTCTCAAATCCAGGCTTACCACAGTCAATCACACGATTGCCATGGATTTACTTCAAGACTCCGTTCAGACAGCAACTGAAGTTCGATCCAGCAAACCCGAAGATTACTGGGCAAATTATAATCTTGCATTGTCCTATCTATACTACTGGCGCCCAATGGACGCTTGGTCCTTTGCTTTAAAAGCCGTTCAAATCGATCCAGAGCAAAAGTACGGATACGAATTACTTTTTAATATAGCATCACGCATTTCCGATCCAGCCAAGATCATGCCCGACACTACGGGTCAACTAGTAAAAATCTTTGATCAGGCCCAAAAATTACATCCGTATTTAGATTTGTATCGTGAAGCGGGGTTTTTAATTCGGCAACAAACTGCGATTAACAAAGGAATTCCACCAATCCTCATCAACACTTTGCCAAAGTCAGGTACGATTTACATACGTGGTCGCCTGAGCGAATCCCTAGATATTCCCTATCAGCAATTGGCAATTGCACCGCTATACAACGATCCGATACCTTCATGGCTGGATGGTTTTTCCAAAGGTGGCGCAGTAGCAGCAGAACATCTGCACGCAAACCCACAAACCATAAAATTGCTGAATCAATCCGGATTAAAACGACTTGTCGTACATGTTCGTGACCCCAGGCAATCAGCTTTATCCTTATTTCACTTCCAAGCAAAACAATCTAAATATGGAGGGCCAGTCGGAACTGTTGCTGGTGATCTCTTCCGCGCCAATTCCGACATGGAGGAAGCATTTCGTCTTTACTGCGACACCTTCATTCCATGGACCATGAATTGGTTACGAGGATGGATCGACTGTGCAGACACTAACAATCTAAATTTTTCAATAAAATTTACAACCTATGACAGTTTCCTAGAATCTGAGAGCAGATTTTTCTCTGATCTTTTAAATTATTTCGAAATATCATCTTCCCTTTTTGATGACTCCAAGCCGCTATCCGACAAACATAAAGAACACTTTCGGAAAGGCGGGCTGTCGGAGTGGAAGGAGGTTTTTAGTGAAGATACCCAAAAACACATTTCTTCTCTTATCGAAGAAGACATACGCCATTTTTTCAATTGGCATAAATAATGCGGCGAGGTTCCAGATGGCCGTCAAGTAACGCGACTGTCAAATGGCGAATGGAGTACGCCGGATCGGACAGCACCCCAAACTCGTAAGCGACAGAAAAATAAAATCGTACCTAAAGGAATTAAATGTCATGTAAGTTTCTGCCGTTTTTGTCAACGTTTCGTGATGCACCCACTCCATTACCTAAATAAAATATCAATAAAAACAAATACTTATTTAAAATTTTTTCAGCAATTCAACATCACGTTCTTCTTGGCAAGCTCTAATAAGTGGCGACTGCAATTACATCCGGCATGATCAGAACTTATTGGAACAGGAAAAAGGAATCCGTGACGTTTGTAGCATTGACCCCCACCAGAGTTACTACAGTAGAAAATGCGGTCGGCCCTGGAGCACCATCCGGATCAATCTGCACCTGTGCGTTCCCTCCCGCATCAACAACTCTCAGAATCTCCGTACCCACTGCGCGAGGCGTTGTGCCCGAGCGATGCCGCGCGCGCGCAGGTCGGCATCAAGCGTGGATGAGCCGGCGATGAAGGCGCTGTAATGGATTTTCTTGACCCGCAGGTCGAGGGCTTGCGCCTCGAGCTTGGCATACAGCGGAAAGTCCGGCCCGGCCTCATCCAGCCCGGCCAGCCGCAAGCGCGCGCGCTCAGGCGTCAACACGCCGGCATGATGTTGCGCCCAGCGTTCACGTGCACCTTCGGCGGTAGTCTGGATCCACACCACCAGCGCACCGGCCTGGCGCACGGCAGCCGCCAGGCGGTTAATAGTCGGCACGATCGCGCGTGCCGCCGCAACGCTGGTCGGGCGATCCTCGGCCACGAAGTAGTTCTGCATGTC
>JANODZ010000265.1:0-5995 GCA_031412935.1 Anaerolineales bacterium | reverse complement strand
CGAAAAACGCCTTTGCCATTGTCCGACCGCCGGGGCATCATGCCGAGCCAGAGCGCGCGATGGGATTTTGCATTTTCAACAATATTGCCATCGCAGCAAACGAAGCATTTGCCAACGGCATCGAACGAGTGATGGTGATTGATTATGACGCGCATCACGGCAACGGCACTCAAGCAGCCTGCATGAATGACGACCGCTTTGGATTCATCTCGACTCATCAATGGGGAATTTACCCGGGCACAGGCTGGATCGATGACGCGCCTCACGCTCGGGGACGGCTGGTCAATATCCCCTTACATGAGTTTGCAGGCGACGAAACGTTCGGGCGTGTGGCCGATGATATATTCAAGCCTGTGGTGGAAAAGTTCCGCCCGCAGATGTTATTGATCTCGGCTGGTTTCGATGCACACTGGAATGACCCGATCACTTCGCTGGGATTATCTACGCGGGGTTTTTACAACATTTCAAAAAAACTTGTCCAGCTTGCCGATGAAAACTGTAATGGGAAAATCGTCTTTGTATTGGAAGGTGGCTACGACCCACACAACGTAGCCAAAGGGGCGGCAGCTGTCTTCGACGCATTGACCAATTCTCCGTTACGAAAAGATGCGCGCGACCCGTCGCCTTATCCAGATGTAGACCACGAGTCTCGCATTCAGGAAATATTAAATTGGCACAACATTGTTTAAAAAACGGATTGCAGACTTCAGTCTGCTTTGTATTGCGGGCTAAAGTCCGCGTTCCAAATAAACAGAGGAGCAAAAGATGGCAAGAAAAGAAAGCAAAGGATTTGTAGAACTCGAATGGGTTTGCCCGAACTGCGACAGTAGAAACAAAGGTTCCATAAAGACCTGTAATAGCTGCGGCGCACCCCAACCGGATAATGTTAAATTCCAACGCGCAGCGGATGAAAAGATCATCACAGACGAAAAAATTGCCGGCGCGGCAAAAGCGGGCGCAGACATCCACTGCGGATTCTGCGGAACGCGCAACCCTGCCACTGCGGTTACTTGCTCACAATGCGGCGGTGATCTAAAGGAAGGTATGGCGCGTCAGGCGGGGCAGGTACTACAAGCGGCGCCGGCTGCGCCAAAGGTTGTCACATGCTCAAATTGCGGGGATGAAAACCCCGGCAATAATCGCGTATGTGTAAAATGCGGTTCACCCTTACCACGCGCCGCCAACCCTGAGACAGCACGCCCTTCAGCTATGAAAACACAAGCATCGCAAACACTGTCCGCTGGACAGAAGAAAAAACCAAACTGGTTAATATTTGGCGGCATCGGCGCATTTTTATTAATCTGCTGTGCGGCAATTCTATTTTTATTTGTATTTCCTTCGAAATCAATACAAGGAACTGTGACGAACGTGCAATGGCAGACATCCATACCGGTGCAGGAAGTGCAGGCTGTGAATTATTCCAATGAACGCGGAAGCGCTCCCTCAGATGCCTATAATGTTTCATGTCAAACAGAGAGCAGGGAAGTATGCGAAGACAGGACCATTGACCAAGGCAATGGTTTCGCAGAAGTAGTGACAGAATGTCACGATGAAAGCGAACAATATTGCGATTACACGGTTGACGAATGGACTACCATTCAGACCTACACTTTGAATGGAAATGACCTCCATCCTGTTTATGACAGCCCAAGCCTCACGAGCGACCAACGCATCGGCCCGCGCTCAGAAATATTAACTGTATCTTTCAGCACGCCCGACGGACAGGAAACCTACTCAGCGGATTCAGTCAATGAGTTCGAGCAATTCCAAATTGGAAGCTTATGGACCTTAAAGATAAATGCTTTGGGTAGGATTGTAAGTGTGGAGAGGTAAAACAGAAATCAGAAGACAAAAGGTGAGTTTATAATGAACTTATGAATCATTCAGTTGCAATTATCGGCGGCGGACCTGCGGGACTGATGGCTGCGGAAATATTAAGTCAACGAGGCGTGAAAGTGGATGTATATGATTCCATGTCATCGGTCGGACGAAAGTTCTTAATGGCTGGTAAAAGTGGACTAAATCTGACGCATTCAGAGCCGTTCGAAAAATTTGTCTCACGCTACGGGAATCGCCGCATACTGGTCGAAAAGTGGCTGAAGGATTTCACACCCGATGATCTGCGCCTGTGGGCACATGGGCTTGGAATCGAAACTTTTGTAGGTACATCGGGGCGCGTGTTTCCAAAAGAAATGAAGGCCAGTCCGCTGTTGCGCGCGTGGTTGAAGCTGTTGAATAATGCGGGAGTCAGCTTTCATTTGCGTCATAAGTGGAATGGCTTTATAAACGCCGCCGGGGACGGCGGCAAGAGCATCATTAAGTTTGAAACACCCGAAGGCGAGAAAACTATCCACGCGGACGCGGTAGTATTGGCTCTCGGCGGAGGCACTTGGGCAAGACTCGGCTCGGACGGCGCATGGGTCAGTTGGCTGAGTCAGGCCGGGGTTAAGGTGGAAGCGTTGAGGCCATCCAATTGCGGATTCGATGTAACGTGGAGTCCGCATTTTCGGGAACGATTCAACGGTCAGCCGCTGAAGTCAGTTGTGCTGTCGTTTGAGTCATTTCGTCAACAAGGAGAATTCATTGTGACAAAGGAAGGCGTGGAAGGCGGTTTAATTTACACGGCTTCGGCGTTGATCCGTGATGAGATTGAAGCCAAAGGCAATGCATTAATCGAGTTAGACATGGCTCCTGACAGATCCCATGAATGGCTGGTTGAAAAATTATTAAAACCTCGCGGCTCGCGCTCAATGGCGAGTCATCTCGAAAAGACAGTCGGATTGAAAGGCGTGAAGGTGGGACTTTTGCATGAGTTTATGCCGAAGAAAGATTTTTCGAATTCAGAGAAAATTGCTTTGTTTATCAAACAATTGCCTATCCCCTTGATCGCGCCGCGTCCGCTTGACGAAGCCATCAGCAGCGCAGGCGGTGTGATGTTTGAAGCATTGGATGAAAATTTGATGATCCGTGAATTGCCGGGCGTTTTTTGCGCGGGCGATATGCTGGATTGGGAAGCGCCGACCGGCGGATATTTGTTGACCGCATGTTTCGCCAGCGGACGCGCGGCAGGGCTGGGCGTGATGAAGTGGCTGGAAAAATAAAAAGAAACAAAGCGGCATCAATTCATTTATAGCGATAGTATTATTGAGTTGACATCAGCTATCCGCTATGATATAAAACAGAGACAAGTTTTTGATCTGTACTCATCCAGAGAGGTGGAGGGAACGGCCCTTTGAAACCTCGGCAACCGAATTTAGTTGGATAGTTTCAAAGTTCATTGGTTTTGTAGTTCTTAAACTACAAAACGATGTAACTAACAAACTGCAAAACTAATCAAGGTGCCAATTCCGTCAGACCATAAATGTGTCTGGAAGATGGGAGTTGCGTGTGTTGAATTGCGCCTCTCATTTTAGAGAGGCGTTTTTTATTATGACATTGCGAGGCAGTCATGGAAATCGGCGAAACAATTTATGTGACCACGCGTGAAGAATTCCGCGAGTGGCTGGAAAAGAATCACAAGCTCAAAAAAGAGATCTGGCTGATTCAATTTAAGAAATTTACACAAAAGCCAACCATTCCTTATATAGAAGCAGTTGAAGAGGCTATTTGCTTCGGCTGGATCGACGGTTTTGAAAAAGGCATGGACGATCAACGCTTTGCCAAACGCTTTACACCGCGCAGGCAAAAATCCCTGTGGACAGAGACGAACATTGAACGCGCACAAAGAATGATCGAGGAAGGCAAGATGACCGAAGCAGGTTTGGCGAAAATGCCCTAGGGAATTAAAAGATATAAAATTAACTGCCCGGGCGCGACACACCTAAACTTTAATTAAACAAGGTTTGATGAATTCCTCAATCAGCTGTAATGAAAAAACGGCTAAGGACTAATAAATAAATGACAAATCGAAAATATACAAACAGAAAATATTTGGACGCCCTCGAAAAGAAAGTCCTCGTCTTCGATGGCGCCATGGGAACCAGCCTGCAAAACCAAAATTTAACTGCCGAAGATTTTGGCGGCGAACAATATAACGGATGCAACGACTACCTCGTCATCTCGCGCCCTGAAGCCGTGGCAGAGATGCGCTTTTTGCCACTGCGCGCACGATGCGCCAGGGGATACGGTAACCGCTCGCTCCCTTCAATTGCGGCCAGTGCCCAAGTACGCGAGCATTGTGCGAGGAGAATATGAACAGGCCTTCTGGCTTGAGCACCCTGGCGATTTCGGCCAGGCATTGGGCGCGCCCTTCATCGGACCTTATGACATCAATACCATTGAAGGGGAAAACCACTGCGTCGAATGTCTTGTCTTCAAAGCATGGCATTGTAGTTGCGTCACAATGCACGAAAGCCAAATCGGGCCATTGTTGCCGACACGCTGCCACCATCGCCGCGGAATAATCTGCCCCTACATAGCGCCGCGCGAGTGCTGACAGCGCAGGCGTGGTGCGCCCACCACCTACTCCCAGATCGAGAATGTCACTGCCCTCCTTGAGCCAGTGAAGGAACAAGTGCTCCTCGGCCGCTTGCAGCCCGGTCAGCCCCAGGTAATAGGCCACAACGGCATCGGTTTGATACTTTTGGAGATTGCCATCTATGGACATTCGAAACGCTTCCATTGAAAAAATTAAAGTCTCGGTGGATATCGCAAACTACCTAGCGCCCTGAACCGGGTCTCGGCAATGGTGTCGCCATAGAATGTGAAACGGTTGTGCAACCAGTTTGCCGGCCGGGAAAAATTTTCTCCCACGCATAAAACATGATCAAAACCCGCAGCGCGAACTGCAGCAGCCTGTTCATCACGTAACAAGCCGTTGGGAAAGGCATAGACGAATGAGGGTGCGGTGCCAAGGTCCGCAAGAAAATCCCTGCAACGTCGCACATCGTCCAACAGATAGTCATCACTCTCGACACTCATCGACGCGTGCTCCCACGAGTGCACGCCAATTTCGTGGGCAGCTGCTATTTCGATGACTTGTGCGCGAGTCATCATGGGCGTGGTCCGAAAACCATCAAAGCGCTCGAAATCCGGTGAGAGCCTCGCCATAAGCTGACGCTGCTCAATGATGGGCATCGCCTTCACGGCCGCGGAAGCACCCAAGGCGAGACGCGCTCTATCTGTAAACTGAAAACGAGTGGTTAGTCCGGCGAACTCAACCTCTGACAAGAGCTTCTCAGGAGCAGACAGGAGAAAATCCTGAACAATCACGTTGATAGGTGGCAGCCCACTTTCGATACATCCTGGTATGACGTTGTGATTTACCTTGAGCCCGTGTCGGCAAAGAATGGGTAGGGCAATCTCGTAGAAATCAGCATAGCCATCGTCGAACGACAACACCAGTGGCGGACGCGGATCATCCCTGCTGTGTCCGAGCTCGCCAAAGGTGATAATATTGAAGTGCTGCTTCAACCAGGCAAGTAACTCGTCAAACAACGCTGGAGATAACGCCTCACTACTACCATCACTGCCATCCGCTACACGGTGCATACAGAGGATCGTAAGGGATTCGGTTGCCAGGATTATCCTCAACTTGGCATGCGAAACTACAGGATTGGCGAGCAGGGCGATGACTACGGATTTCATTACACGACGAAATGATTTTCTGAATACAGCCATGGGCGCACTCATATCGTCCTTATCACTTGAGCGGGTACGCCTGTAGCAACGCAATTCGCAGGGATATCGCGCGTAACAACAGCACCCGCCCCGATTACGCTGCCGCTACCAATTGTTACGCCAGCCAATATGGTTGCCTTGGCGCCAATCCATACATTGTCTTCAATAGTAATTGCTGATTTCACGAAGCCACTCTGGGCTGTTACCCGACCATGACCGAAAACATGATTCTGATCACGAATAGTGACATGCTCCGCGATCAGGCAGTCCGCGCGGAGGCCCGCCGACCGCACCGAATCGCACGCGTGGAAGGCGGTCGGGTCCGCCTGAACCGCGCGCAGGGCGTCCGCATAGGCGTGGGCGTCCGAGCGCAGCT
>JANODZ010000264.1:0-4526 GCA_031412935.1 Anaerolineales bacterium | reverse complement strand
ACAAACGTCGTGCGGCGATCAAGATGGCAACCCGCGGAAGCATTCCCGGCTTTCGCCCGGGCAAAGCCCCATATGAAATCGTCGTGCGGCAATTTGGAGATGCCGCCATCACCGAGCAGGCAGTTGATTTATTCATAGACGCAGAATACTCAAATATTCTCAAAGAAGCGGATGTGAACCCCGGCGCGGCCGGCGCGCTCGAATCTGTCGACAGCCTGACACCCCCAAAATTCACCTTTCGCATCCCCCTCGCCCCGCAAGTGGACCTTGGCAAGTATCATTCCATCCGCATGGATTATGAATGGAAGGCTCCCAAACAAAAAGATGTGGATATTGCGATCGAAGAACTGCGGCAAATGTACGCTGCGACAGAAAATGTAGATCGCGCCATTAATAACGGTGACTATGTTTTGCTGGATGTAAAATCTGAAACCGCCGAATTAAACCGCAGCGGCTTTGCAACCTTTGTCCGCGAGGAAGGCCGCGATACGGAGTGGCCCTATAATGGTTTCGCAAAAGAATTAATCGGCTTAAAAGCCGCTGAAAATAAATCCATAAAACATAAATTTCCTAAAGATTGGGAAGTCGAAGAATTAAAGGGTAAAAATGTTGAAATCGAAATTACAGTAAAGACAGTGCGCGGCGTGACTCTGCCGGATATCAACGATGAATTCGCCAAAATGACCGGCGCGGGCGAAACCGTGGAAGCCTTAAAGGATGCTGTCAAAAAAGATGTAGAAACCCGCTCGCAAAGCGAATACGACGATAAATATTTTGTCGATCTGATCGAAAAAGTAAAGGAGGGCGCGACCATCAAATATCATGGTCATTCGCTCGAACATGAAGGCGAGCATGTACTCTCCGATCTTACCAAGCGTCTTTCACAACAGAATATGGATCTTGAAACATATTTCAAGGTACGTGAAACCACCCGTGAAAAATTTATGGAAGAGGAAGTCAATCCGGTCGCGAAGAAACGTCTTGAACGGGGATTGATCCTTGATGAAATTGTCCGCAAGGAAGAGGTCCAGATCGATAATGAATCTCTGGAGGCAGAATACAGCAACACGATCAACAGTCTCTCGCAGCAGGGGTTGGATTTCTCCAAGATGCGCGGCGGTAAGAAGGGTCAAAAACAATTAAGTGAAGCCATCGCCATGGAATCTGCCAGCCGCGTCATGACCCGTAAAGCGCTTGATACGCTCAAGGCGATCGCAACAGGTGAATATAAACCACCAAAAACCAAGGCTGAAACAACAGATCCCAGTGATAAAACAGAAGGTCTGAAAGCGCCCAAAGACAAGAAAAAAACCAGGAAAACCGCCCCAGGTAAAGGCTCCGCGAAAACCAGCGCCAAATAAACTTGATGTAAATCCGCATACTCTTTAGCGGTGGGTTAATAACTCGCCATTAAAACTTTAATAAAAATCCAACATTTTATATGTATCATTGTCCCAACCAAAAGGAGACAAACATGATTCCAGATTTTAAGAATATAGTGCCGATGGTCGTTGAAAATACGGGCCGCGGCGAGCGCGCATATGATATTTACTCGCTCCTGCTTAAGGAACGAATTATTTTTCTGGGCACGCCAATTGACGATCAGGTTGCAAATGTAATTGTTGCGCAATTGCTTTTCCTAAATCATGAAGATCCTGAAAAGGAAATTCGCATGTACATTAATTCGCCGGGCGGGCAAATCTACGCGGGACTTGCGATCTATGACACGATGCAGATTATTACCAATCCGATCAACACCGTGGCGGTGGGCGTTACCGCTTCCTTCGGCACCGTCCTGCTGACTGCTGGTACAAAAGGCAGACGCTACGCACTGCCGCATGCCACCATTCATATGCACCAGCCCCTCGGAGGCGCGCAAGGCCAGGCAACTGACATCGCGATTCAAGCCAAGCAAATTATGTATTTGAAAACATTGCTGAATGGCGTCATGGCAAAACACACCGGCCAGCCGCTCGAAGTGATTGAACGTGACCTTGACCGCGACTATTACCTCGATGCTCAACAGGCTGTTGATTATGGCTTAATTGATCAGATCATCGAGACACCGGAAAAAGTTGCCAAGTAATCCTAAGATCCTGGCTTAGTCTAATAATCATTCATTAATTAAGACCTCGAGGGTAACGCTTCGAGGTCTTACGTTTATAATAGGGCTTAAACCTTTTGTATATCCAATTGTAAATCTTAAATTTAGAACTTGTGTTGAGCCTGTCGAAATATCGGAAATCAAACATGACCTTCTCAATTGTAGCTTGTGATCTAAAAGAAAAAAGCTGGGGCATTGCAGTTGCCTCAAAATTTCCTGCGGTCGGTTCTGTTGTCCCCTGGGCGCGAGCGGACGCGGGCGCGGTTGCGACTCAATCGTTTGCAAACACTTCGTTTGGGCCGCGGGGGTTGGATTGGATGGCAAAGGGAGTCCCGGCAGATGAGACACTTGCAAAATTACTCATGGATGATAAAGACCGCGAACTTCGTCAGGTTGGGTTGGTGGACGCCTTTGGCAATTCAGTCACATTTACGGGGAGTGGATGTTTTCCATGGGCTGGCGGAGTAAGCGGTCAGGGATATGCAATTCAAGGAAATATTCTTGCCAATCCGAGGGTTGTCTCCACCATGGAAAAGAAATTCACCAGCGCGAAGGGCCCCCTCCCCGCACGATTGTATGCCGCGCTTCTGGCAGGTGACCGCGCAGGCGGTGACAAACGCGGGCGCCAATCAGCAGCCATCTATGTCGTCAAGCCAAAGGGCGGGTACGGCGGATTTGTTGATCGTTGGATCGATTACCGCGTGGATGATCACGCAGATCCGGTTCCACGTCTGGGTGAATTATTGGATATGCACGAACTTTATTTCGGGAAAAGCGCTGAAAATGACAGGCAATTAATTAAAGGTAAATCTTTTGAGAAAATTTCCATGATCTTAAAGCGTGAAGGATATCTGAAAAAGAATGCCAGCTTTCAAGATGCCTTCAATGCCATTATCGGAAACGAAAATTTTGAAGAAAGGGCTGACCCCTACGCAAAGTGGCTTGATAAACCTGTGTTGAAATATCTATTGAAAAAATTCGGATAATAATTAAGTCGTTGTGAATAATACAAACGCTCCCGCAACGAAACGGAGATATATGATCCCCGCAAACATCAAAGGCCTGATCCTCGACATGGACGGTGTCATCTGGAAAGCAGATGCTCCGATCGGCAACCTGCCTGAAATCTTTAAACGTATTCGAGAGCGGGAATTGAAATTTGTTTTCGCAACCAACAATGGGACAAAAACGCCGCAGGAATATCAAGAGAAGTTGCGCAGCCTTGGAGTCACGATCGAGACCTGGCAGGTAGTGACGTCAGCCATGGGGGTCGCTTTTATGCTGGCGCAGAAATATCCCCGCGGAACAAAGATATTCATGATCGGTGAAGACGGCATCCGCGTGGCATTGGAAGAAATAGGTTTTGAGATCCTTTCGGTTGAGAATGCATCCGCGGCACAAGCGGTCGTGATGGGCATTGACCGCGGCATTAATTTCGATAAGATGGCAGAAGCAACTTTGCTTGTGAATGCCGGCATTCCATTTTATACAACCAATACGGATAAAACCTTCCCCACCCCGCGCGGTGAAATTCCCGGGTCAGGCTCCTGGCTCTCAGTGATTACTTCCGCGACCGGCATTAACCCGATTGTGGCAGGCAAGCCATTTCCATATTTAATGGAACTCTCACTCGAAAGGCTTGGCACAAAGAAAGAGGAAACACTTGTAGTCGGCGACCGGCTTGAGACGGACATCGCAGCGGGTCAGGCGGTGGGCTGCCCAACTGCTTTGGTTTTGAGCGGCGTCTCCACCAGACAAGAATTGGATGCCTGGAATCCCCTTCCAAATATCGTTGCTGCCAGTTTGGGTGAATTGGTGAAGTAATAAATATTGTAACAACTCAGCCGCCGTCATTGCGAGGACGTTCTTGCTCTTGCCCGAAGCAATCTCTCTCTTAAGGGCACAGAGGTTGCTTCGCCACGAAAGTACAAGAACAGTGGCTCGCAATGACGACTGGGTAGTAACTAAATATTTGTGAAAAAATTTGTATGACGTGATTTTTTAGAATTGAATTTATTGGTTCCAACAATCTTATAAAAAGCGACTTGAAAACTTTACAAGTCGTTTTTTATTATTCAATCTTCCCCAAATCTAACCTGGAGTAATTGTTGGCGTTGGAACCGCTGTATCAGTCGGCGTAGGAGTGATAGATGGTGTCGCTGAATTAGTAGGTGTTGGGGTAGGCGTGGGAGTGAGGGTGTTTGTTGGGGGGCTTCCTCCGAAAGTGGATGTGGGTGTGGGCGTTGAAGTTTTCGTCGGTGTCGGAGTAATTGTCCCAGTCGCGGACCCGGAGATGATCTCCACTGTCAGCGTGGTCCCAAACGGTTGAGACTGATCATTCGACAATCTCCAGATGCCTCTTGTGGCTCCTAAATCCGATGAAGATGTTAACACCACTGAAATATCCGCAGACTCGCCCGGG
>JANODZ010000263.1:0-20019 GCA_031412935.1 Anaerolineales bacterium | reverse complement strand
CCAGAATTCTGTAGGCCAGGTTTGAGTTTTCTCCTTCACGAATGCGGCGGATGAGCGCCATCATGTTGCGGAGCGCGTAGGCAGAGAAATATTCCGCTTGTGCGGGTATCAGCAAAAGGTCCGCGGCGACAAGGGCATTTTGTGTAATAGCGCCAAGAGCCGGCGGGCAATCAAAGAGGATGTAATCGTAAGGTAGATTGGGTTGATTTGCGATGGCACGCTGCAGGATAGTTGTATAATTTGTACGCACCGGCAGAAATTGCTCCGAGGTTTCAATCCGTGAATTGCACGGTATCAGGTCGAGCTGATCCACGTCAGTTGTGATACGCGCGCTTAATAAAGGGGCATTGTCCAGCAAAATGTCGCTGGATGAATACTTTGCTTCACCCGGTTCAAATCCGAGGGCAAGGGTAAGGTTTGCTTGCGCGTCAAGGTCCATCAATAATACATGGTACCCAAGATCAACGAGGGCGGCGCCGAGTGAGATGGTTGTAGTTGTTTTTGCCACCCCGCCTTTCTCATTGGATATAGCAATTGTTTTTATCACGATTACCTTGTGCCGATCTATTTATTAGGCGGAAGCTTATTTTTTTTTGGAAGAACATCAACGCGGATTGCACCCAACGTGCGTTTCAGGTCGTCGACTGCAGATTTGATCATTTCCTGCGGATCATTTGTGCCGGGAGTCTTGGTCGTTATATCTGTTCCGAATTTCTCGCGTACTAAGCTTGAGGATGTCTCTTCGGGTAGATTTGCAGGATCGAGCGCCAATCCGAGGCGGTCTGCGAATGCTTGAACGATATTTACTTCATCTGGGGTCAAGTTCCTGCTTTCATCGTTTAAGCCTATATTAAGCGTGCCAATTGTTTGGCTGCGCAGGCGGATTGGTATTGCAAGGGATTCTTTTTCTTCATTAAACAGTTTGCCAATTTCTCCGGCTTTTTTGGCAGTGATTAATGGATCACCCACCGGAGGCTGATGATACCCCGGAATTTCCGATGTCGATTTCCTTTGCCATGAATCAGCAACATAATCACTGAAGAAGGATTTTGATTCCATTAAGGCATTTTGGATTTCGTCAGTCAAGCGTATATTGTCGATAGCGATTGCCAATTGATCTGCCAAAAGGCTAAGGGCGGTTAGATCTGAGTCGTCAAATCCATTTGGAACGGTGCTTTGAACGTCTAAAGCGCCAATGATCGTCCCATGGGCGGTCAATGGCAGGGTCATTTCTGAACGTGTTTGCGGCAGATGAGGATTGTTGAAGAATATTGCATCTGTGCCGGTATCCGATGCGATATGTGGTTTGCCGGTAAATGTCACATTACCCACAATGCCGGCCCTGCCAACTTCCAGTTTGTGCTGACCGTTTAACATTTTTTTTCCGCCAGGGCTATTTGCCGCCCGTAAAATAGCGAAATTTCCTTCTTTATTGAGCAGGAAGATGCCGATATGGTAGTAGCCAAACCGTTCGCTTACTGTTTGGGCTATCAATGGCAATAGGCTTTCCAGATCTTGTTCGGTCGAGATGGTACGAGCGATCTCCCCAATTGTTTTCATTTCTTTTGCGCGCTTTTCGCTTTGGCGTGTGATCTGTTCAAGATCCATATTGCGGGTTTTCAATTCAGATGCGAGCTCATCACTTCGTTGTGTGATCTGTTCAATATCCATATTGCGGGTTTTCAATTTAGTTGCGAGATCATCACTTAGTAGTGTGATCATTTCAAGTTCCATACTGCGGGTCTTCAATTCAGATGCGAGCTCTTCACTTCGTAGCGTGATCTGTTCAAGTTCCATACTGCGGGTCTTCAATTCAGTTGCGCGCTCTTCACTTTGTAGTGTGGTCTGTTTAAGTTCCATAGTGCGTGTTTTCAATTCAGCTGCGCGCTCTTCGCTTCGTAGTGTGATCTGTTCAAGTTCCATTGTGCGGGTTTTTGATTCAGCAGCGCGCTCTCCGCTTCGTAGTGAGATCTGTTCAAGCTCCATTGTGCGGGTTTTCAATTCAGTTGCGCGCTCTACCAGTCGCTGTTCCAAACCCGAAACCAATTCCTGTATTTCCGAAGACATTCTATTAAATGTATATGCGAGGATTCCGATCTCATCTTTTGATTTTATTATTACCCGTTGGCTGAAATCTCCGGCAGAGAAGTTTTCAACGACCTGGTTGAGTTGAATGAGCGGGGTTATAAAAATATTGGAAACCACAACCGCTAATAAGGCTGCCAGTATTATAAGGATTAGGCTTGTGATCAGGGTCGTGCGGTTTTGATTCTGGATGATCTCTGAAATAGCGCTGATAGGTCTTGCGGTGACGAGGATCCAATCGGAGTTTGCAATACGAATTGCGGATGCCTCGGTCAAATTTCCATCGTTTAATGGTGAAGGGACTCGAAAGGCGGCGGTGTTTTTCATGTTACTTAGGGTATCAACCATCTCGGGTTGAGGATTGGCGAGGGAATTAATATTTTCTGAATTGATCAGACCCTGATTTCGAAGAGTTGTCAACCTCGCATCGTCCTGATTAAGGAAGGTTCGATAATTAAAATCAACTCTGGATGAATGCGAAAGGATAAAAAAATTGGTATCATCTATTAAAAAACTATATTGCTCAAGAGCTGTGGGTGGTAGATTGTTCAATATATTGTTCTCGATCAGCTGTAGAAATTTTACGTCGTAGGTAACAACCAGGACCCCGATCAGGTCAATTGAATTGGATAAAATAGGCGATGCAAAATATATAACCTGCAAATCCGCTTGAGAAGTAAATGTCAATCCGGAAGTGTACGATGTATGATTTAATATTACGTACTCGAAAAAATCCTCTTCGGCGAGATTGGCCGCGCTGTCGATAGAGTTGCTATCCAGGACAGTATTGCCATTAATGTCTACGAGCCTGTAGGATAAGATTTGCGGCGGGCCGCTTATATTGATATTTTTTAATTTTTCACCCGCGGCAAATTCACTTTGCGATCCCGGTCTTTGAATTGGAGGCAAAGCCATATAATCGACAATTTCTGGAAGTTGTGCCAGACTATTATTTGCGCTGTGCTGCGAATCCACGAACTTTTGAAAACGATCACTTATAGTTAATGAACTATCCAATATTTCGGCTTTGATTTGATCCTCTAACGTGGCGCGCAGTGTTAAATTAGATTGCAGACCAAGAATAATTAAGGGCAGGGTTGTCAGGAAAAGAAAAACAATAATAAGTTTTGTGCGAAGTGAAAATTTTTTGAACTGTAATACAACAGCCAGCAGGAAAATAGCGGCTAAGATCAATGCGATTAAGATCGTGACTTGAGAAGCAGACGATTCTGGTATATCCCTCGTGTATTGATCGAGGATGACAGTTGATAATGCAACCAGCAGCGAAAATAAAATCACACGACCAACCCAATTATGTAAAAGTGTAAAATAAGCGGTTGCAGACATTAGGACAATATACAAAATCCCGATTGGAATGGAATAGCCTTTTGCTACAAAGATTCGGCTGACGTAAATAATTGAAAATCCAAGAAGGATTAATCCTATCCCTATATTATTTTTTCCGCGCAGGCATAACCAGGCGCTGGCGGCTGCCAGAAGAAATCCTATTGATAAGGTGATGGTGCTGATAACATTCGCAGTTGGTGAGGAGTTGAAAATGATCGTTAAAAGCTGGCCTAAAAGTAGCAAAGCCGCGGTTGCTACGCTGATTGCAAACGCGTACTGTTGCCGTTTTCTCTCATCGGCTGTATTTATTTCATTTTTTTGTGTAGGGACAACAGGTTTAGGCAGGACCAGCCGCGATGATTGGTCCATATCCGGTTTGGAGGCAGGCGCTTGCTCGGTTTTTACCTGAACAGGCTGCGGGTCGGAAATGGATGATGTATTATCTTCAATGTGTGGACCGGTATTTATTAGCGAGGCAGTATCCTCTGGCTGAAAATTCTTAAAAAGGTTTTCAAACCTGGCGGGCGGTATTACTATTTTCGGTTTCTTTGGCATATTCAATTAACTCCTGTGCGAGGACGCGATATTGGATCGCACCGCGTGAGCCGGGTTTGTAGCGTGAGATGGGCAATCCTACAATGGGGCTTTCCCGCAATTTTGTGTCGGTTTCAATGACAGTATTAAATACACCCTCTCCAAAAGTGGAGCGGAGTTGATCATGAATGTTACGGTGGGTGCGATTTCGTTTATCCAGCATTGTGACCAGAATTCTGTAGGCCAGGTTTGAGTTTTCTCCTTCACGAATGCGGCGGATGAGCGCCATCATGTTGCGGAGCGCGTAAGCAGAGAAATATTCCGCCTGGGTGGGGATCAGTAAAAGGTCCGCGGCGACAAGTGCATTTTGTGTAATTGCGCCAAGAGCCGGGGGGCAATCAAAGAGGATGTAATCGTAAGGTAGATTGGGTTGGTTTGCGATGGCGCTTTGCAGAATGTTTGTATAATTTGTGCGCACCGGCAAAAATTGTTCCGAGGTTTCAATCCGTGAATTGCACGGTATCAGGTCGAGTTTATCCACATCAGTTGTGATACGCGCGCTTAATAAAGGGGCATTGTCCAGCAAAATGTCGCTGGATGAATACTTTGCTTCACCCGGTTCAAATCCGAGGGCAAGGGTCAGGTTTGCCTGCGCGTCAAGATCCATCAATAATACATGGTACCCAAGATCAACGAGGGCGGCGCCGAGTGAGATGGTTGTCGTTGTTTTTGCCACCCCGCCTTTCTCATTGGATATAGCAATTGTTTTGATCACGATTACCTTATGCCGATCTATTTATCAGGCGGAAGTATGTTTCCATTTGGAACAACCTCAACGCGGGTTGCACCCAAAGCACGTTTAAGCTCTTCGACTGCGGTCTTGATCATTTCCTGTGGATCGTTTGTGCCGCGAATCTTGGTCGTAATATTTGATACGAGACGTTCGCGTTCGGCGCGTAAGGTGGTCTCTTCGAAAAGGCGTGCATTATCCAGAGCGTAGGCAGCGCGATCTGAAATTGATTGGATCATGGCTATTTCATCCTCTGTCCATTTTCTGTTTGCTTCGGCGGCTTCAATTTGTATTATACCGATAACCCGTTCGCGAAATTTAACTGGAACCGCTAAAATGGAAGGATTTCCCTTGGAGGGCAGGGTTAATATCGCTGTCTCGCCGGATGCGATAACCCGGTCTACGCTGGAATTGCTTTGCAGATTCGCATTGGTAATACTACCATCCGGAAGATACGAATATCCGCTTTGCATTGTTTGAATGCCAAGCTTTTCAGCGCGTTCGTTTATTTCCCGTAAAGGTTTCCCACTCTCCACTCGTTCCTTGAAAATTACGGAATATATAATAATCGCAACCTGGTTTGCAAGTGTGCTTAAAGTATTTGTGTCTTCCTCGTCAAACTCAGATCGAAGAGTACTTTGAACGTCCAAAACTCCGATAAGATTCTCCCCATATTTAAGCGGTAAAGCGATCTCAGAGCGTGTTTTTGGAAGATCTGCATTTTTAAAAAAAACTGAGTCTTCACCGGTATCAAGGGCAATTCGAGGTTGAGCGCTTTGTGAAACATAACCAACGATGCCCGTGCCAACCTTTAATTGGTGGTGGCGGTTCAGCATGCGCTGGCCCCCGTCGCTATTTGCAGCTTGTAACACAACAAAATCACGATTGTCATCCAGCAGGAAGA
Source organism: Anaerolineales bacterium (assembly GCA_031412935.1). Classification (GTDB taxonomy): domain Bacteria; phylum Chloroflexota; class Anaerolineae; order Anaerolineales; family Villigracilaceae; genus Villigracilis. The sequence goes on along the minus strand of JANODZ010000263.1, from coordinate 14,359 downwards.
TACCTACGTGATAAAAACCAAGTTTTTCACTAATCGAATGAGTAATTCTATTGAGCAACTCGTTAGGTCTTAGATTTATTACTGAAGAGATCTCTTTTGAAATTTCCGAGATGAGTTGAAGACGCGTTGCTCTTTCAAGAACTTGTTGATTGGCTGTCTCTAATTCAAGAGTTCTTGCTCCGATACGTTGTTCAAGATTGGCGGTAAGGTCTTCGAGGTTACGATTCGCTTCTGTTACTTCATTTAATCGGGCTCGTTCAAGGTTTGCGCGGAAAATTTGAATGCCATACAGAATTACTCCGATCGTAAGCACGACACCGCCGGAGCTGGCTGAGGCTTCGATGTCGAAGAAAGGAGATTTGGAATATACAGGCGCTGCGAATGCAGCTATGGACGAAAGGAGCGCAAGGATTAAAAAACCCCTGTTTGAAAGCAATGCGCTGGAAAGTATTAGAGCGATATGAACGGTTGCACCGATTGATATTTCAACTGAGCTGGCAGTGCCTTGATACACCCTGATGTAACCGATCGCTGTGAAGGCATAGGTAAAAAAGTAAGCGCCCAATCGAAAGTATTTTGTTTTACTAAGAGCAAAAGAAACCAGGGTGACGAAGCCGAATGTCAGGAATAGGTCTACGCTTTTGGGGCCTGAAAGAAGCGCAAGGATAAGAAGCGAGCTTAAGACTAAGGTAAGTATTACAAGTAATTGTGCGCGGCGAAACTCGTTAATCTCTTTTATTGACGGGTGGGGTTCAATCAATCTCTGCCAGGCTGAGCTGGCGCGTTGCGTATAAGATTGTGCCTGAAGGTTCACTGGCTGCAAATTTGACATGTTTACTCTAAGGCCTTATTGTTGTTATTTGATTCTTTGCTTTGCTCAGCCTGGTTGATCGGCCTGAGGAACTCTCCGCCAGGGGGTATATTTTGTTTATTAATTTGTTCTATTAATTGGAAAGATACGGATGCATTTCCGAGAGTCTGACCGAGTTCCTGTACTGTTTCGCGCAAGATATTATCTGTATTTGATATCGCGCTGATGCGTGCAGATATATCAGAGACGAGTGATTCGCGCGCACCGCGTTGTTGCGACTCTCTATACAAGCGCGCACTTTCCAAAGCGCCGCCTAATTGATCTGATAATGCGATTGCAAGTTTGGTTTCTTCCTGCGTCCAGCCTTCAGAGCTCTCGGTTTTTTTCAGGCGAATTGAGCCAATAATTTGACCGCGTATTTTGACGGGTAAGCTGATCGAAAGGTTATCGTTCCCAATAATAATATCGCCTGTTTCATAAGCTTTTACTAAACTTGGTTCCTTTGATTCCGAAAATTTTTGCGATGTATTTGGCGGCGTGGCGATGAAGGTTAATTGCCGTTGATTGCGAATGATTTTGCTCCAGGCTTCGCGGGTGACCTGGCTATAACTTATACGAGCCGATTCAAGCGCCTGTTCATTTTCGGCGAACAATGTTGCGTTTCGGATGGCGATGGCTAGTTGTTCCGCTAAAATTTGCAGTGTAGAAATATCCTCTTCAGAAAACGCCTGTGATTCGGTACTTTGTACATCTAATGCGCCGAGGATTTTTCCGCTGATCACCAATGGGAGCGCCATTTCTGAACGGGTTTGTGGTAGGTCAGGGTTGTCAAAGTAAACCGCATCCTTGCCGACGTCCAGGGCGATGCGCGCCTTTGCAGATTGGGTTACGAATCCAACAATTCCGGTTTCGCCAACTTTTAACCGGTGTTTCTTTTTTAACATGATTTGGCCGCCCTCGCTATTGCTGGCGCTTAAGACAGCATATTTTTTATCCTCATCCAGTAAGAATATGCCTACATGATAGTAACCAAATATCTCGTTAATAAGGTATGCAGTTTGTTGCAAAAGATCAGAAAGATCTCGAAACATGGTGATTGATCTGCCGACATCCGAAACAGCCTTTAATAGAGTATCGCGACGCTCAATCGCACGCGTACGGTCGGATAATACAACTTCCAAATTATTCACCAAATCTTCGATTTTCCCAGCCATAATGTTAAAGGTCTTCGCCAGCTCGCTAATTTCATCAAGGGTATTTGTATCCTCGATGCGCCGGCTTAAATCACCCGAAGCAAAAGCAAGAGCGCCCTGTGTGAGTTTCAAAACAGGTTTCGTTAATGCGTTGCCGGCTAATGATCCAAAGAATATTCCAAAAGTCACGGCTGCCAGGAAAACCAGGAAAGCCTGGAAATTAAGGACTTTTTGCTGTTGCGTGACGGTGGTCGCTTGAATATCCACGCCGAGCGCGCCCACCCGCACGCCATCACTTGAAAATATTGGAGCGTACGCAGATAGAAATGTACCATATTCATCGGTGTAGAATTCAGGTTCCACGATCGCTTCATTCATCACATCAAAGTTATCGACCAGCGTTTGGCTTGGTTCGGAGTAAAGGTCATTAAAAGCTGAAAAATCCTCACCGCCTATTTCGCCGGCGTCAACCACGAAAAATATCCCTTGTTCATCCTTGCGCATTGTATACACAAAAACAATATCCGGGCTGGTGTCGCGGATTTTAATATTTTGAAGCCGAAACTTTTCATAAAGCGGGTCCTGAGCGGACGAAATTTTTGAGAATTCATCGCCATTTTGCTGCAAGGCAGCCACCTTGATTATCCCGAGTAAGCGATTTTTGAATTCGTCATTTACCTGGTTTTGCACAGTCGTGTAAAATCCAATTGCGGCGATTAAGGATCCAATAACAGCCATCAGTGAAAACCCAAAAATCAACTTAATGCGCAGGCTGAAGCGCCAGGTGTTTATTGCCAAAGGAAAGTTCATCTTGGAATTCATTGATTAATGATCCTGATTCTTTTGGAGATTCAAGAAAACACTCAAACCCGCTCCAGAGCGAATTTGTTCTTCAATCTTAATTTGCAAGGTGTTGTTTTTATATGTAGTACGCATGTAAATTTCCTTTAACTGCGAAGCTGGCGGTTCCGGATAATATCGAATCTGCAGCGCTATTTTTTCTGGAAGTAGTCGTTGGGAGATTCTTTTATTAAGGATTTTCATCGTCGCATCAGACCTTGTCACTTTAATCGTAGTGAACTTGTGTGTCTTTTAATCGGCATATTTTCTATTTGTGAACTCCCAATACTAATCTCAGCCTCTTTAAGATCAAAGACCCGCCGTAATTCAGTGGTGGCGGTATGAATTACCGATTCTATATCTAGGGTTTCGCGGATCCGTACAGAAACATTCGAGATCACCTGGTTACGAATGGCATTATTCTGCGCTTCCTCCACCAGGCGGCTGTTTTCAAGCGCAAGCGCTGCCTGGTTTGCAATTTTTTCCACTAATAAACGTTCGCGGTCCGACCAAGAGGCTTCATTTCCCTTTCTTTTTAGGAGAATGCCTCCGATATTCTGTCCATGCAGGGTGAGTGGAATTTGCAGCCCGCCATCAATTTCAAGATTATTATTAGAGAAAAGTGGGCGAACGCCTGCCGGTGTAAATTGATATGCCGGCTTATTGCGGCTGGTGAATTTTGCCCATTTTTCATGAGTTTGGAGAGAGGTCGTGTTTTCTAAATCATAAGCCAGGTTTTTAGTTTCATTTATAAGGCGAAGATTATCAATCGAAACAGCTACCAGGTCGGTCAGGATTGACAATACTTCAGTGTCCTGTGTGTTGAAGGATTGCTGTTGATCTGAGTGAAAATCTAAAACCCCAATTACATTGCCGCGGATGACTAGCGGTGTCATCAGGCGGGAGCGGGTGAGGGGAAAATTACTATCGGCTAAGAAATATTCATTTGCATCCGAGGTGATATTTGCGCGTTTTTGTTCAATAACGAGGTTGAAAATGTTACGTCTGTCCCGCTCTATGCGAAATCCCTGACCGACAAGTTGTTTCCCTATGCTGGAGGAGGAGGCTTGCAGGAAGGCTAATTTATTACGATCATCCAAAAGATATAAGCCAACATGATAATATCCAAATTGATCAGACATAAGACTTGTTGCGCTGTCCATTAATTCAGAAATATTTTGTATTTCCGCAATTGTTTTGGTAATACTAGCGGAGGAGCGTAATTGTACAGAGAGGATTCCCAACTCTTCCGTCCGCTCAATGACACGGTGTTCAAGTTGAGCATGTTCAGTTGTGAGCACGTTCATCGAATTGCTTATTTCCTGAACAATTCGCAAGAGGTTTCCTTTGAATTGTCCCATTGCATAAATAAGAACGGCTCCTACGATGGAAAGATCAAAAATAACAACTGCCCAATTCGTAAAAGTTGTGACGGGTAGGTTCTGGTTTTTTAGTTGATGGAGACCAAGTTGTTCCAAAGCGGCAATCAGTGTCAATGCGGCCATGCTGATTATCAATGCGAAAATGTCAACGCGCTGGTCAAATAACAATGCTGAAAGTGTGATAAAAGCGATGAAATATATGCTCCCATCAAGCCAGGGTCCGGAAGCAAGGATTGAGTTTGTGCCAACGGTAAATACCAAGATTAGCAAACCGACCGCACGGATTGAATAGGGTATTTTAAATAAAGTGATCGCAAGTAACAAGATATAGAGGCTAATAAATAAAACAAGATCGGCGCGCGCTGAAGTGCGGAAGGAAACTAAAATATAGGCTGCGCCTAAAACGCATAAGATACGCAGAATGGTTAGGATGATTAGATCGCGCCATCCGTTATTGTTACGGGTGTCTAAATTCCAATCAGCCTGCCTGGTTTTGGAGTTTTGTGAATGAATCTTATTTTCCATTTTTATCACTCATTGAAACCTCGATAGTGACTTCTGCGGCTTCGAGTGCACGCCCCAATTCCCGAACCGTAGTTTGAAGAATGCTGTCTATGGTTGTAGAAGTCCAGATTTTTGATGTAATATCAGTTACTAATTTTTCCTGGGCTGCGATGGATCGACTTTCTCCGACTAATCGGGCGTTTTCCAACGCAAGCGCAGCTTGTGCGGCAATGGATTCGATCAGATTTTTTTGTTCCAGGCTCCATTCACCAGATGTGGACATATTGATCTGCCCAATAATTTGGTCACGTAAGGCCAGGGGGATCTCGAGTTCTTGATTAATAGCAGACTCTTTATCGCCCACATCGTACTCCAATTTACGACCCGAGGTGAGTGATAACCATGCGTCTTCTAAATATTGCTGTTGTGAAGCGCTCATTTCTGAAAGATTTTGTTGAGCCTCGTTAAACAGGTGCGAGTTTTCAAATGCGATCGTGATGTGATTTGCCATATTTTGGTATGCGTCTATGTCAAGTTTTGAAAATGCATTTTCTTTTGTCGAGTGCATTTCCAGAGCGCCGATGACGCGATCTCTATTTGAAAGGTGCAATACAATTTGCGAGCGCGTGTATGGCAGCAGGGGGCTATCGAATCGGATGGGATTCTCGACACTATCAAGTACGATGATCGCCTCCTTTGTGCGGATGGCTGCGCTGACAGCACTTTTTCCATTTATATTCAAACGATGCTTGTTTTCACGTAAAACCTTCCCGGCGTCTCCGCTGGCTGCTATGAGTTCAGCCCATTGGCCGCTGCCATCGATGAGAAATATGGCGGTGTAATAACATGCAAATTCAGCGCTTATTAAATTTACTGCGCGCTCCAGTAATTCAGACGGGTTGAGAATGGCGTTAACCGCCTGTCCGATATTATTCACTTTTCTTATTTGCTGGGTTCGTTCAATAACGATATTTTCGAGATTTCTGCGCTCATCCTTGAGGATGGATAATGTTGTGTTTACTTGTTTTTGTGCCTCAAGAAATGCAGCTTCAAGCCGCTGGAAACCTAAAACGATGACAGATCCGAACATGATCATCACAGCGCTGGCGCTGATCCAATCTTCAATCTTTGCAGGCGGCGCATTGGGATTAAGAGGGATGGTATTTCCAGCCAACATCAGCCAGCCAATTAAAATAAATGTAAGAATATCCACGATAATGGCGGCAATTCCAGTTTGCGGGGAGAGTAATATAGTGGCGAAAATGATCAGGCTTAAAAAGAAGAAGAGGCTGTCGCCTAAAATGCCGTGAGTAAACAACTCGCCCAAACCAAGCACATAAATGCTAAGGAGAAAAACCGCTATCCGTACAAAATATGGAAAACGAACAACCGTAACAATCCCAACCAATACATAAGAGGCAATAAAGAGCATTTTAACAAATGCATTTCCATTAGCGCCGATTGCTGGAATCAACGCGAAGATGCCAAAGGCTAATGAACCTATTAGCAATGGCAATACAAATTTTTCGCGCCAGCTTTTATAAAACTGGCGGGTAGCCTCTTCTGGGTTAACTGTAATGGGTTCGGAAGGTTTACTTTCCATGCTTAGCCGTCTTCCTGTTCAGGGGAGTTGTTGGATTTAATTTTTATTTTTGTATAGTTTGCACCGGTCAGTCTTGTAAGTTCGGTTGCAGTGATCGTTAAAATTGATTGAATATCCGATGCTCTGCGAATTTTGCTGGTCACTTCGTAAATCAAACGATCTCGCTCTGATTGGACGCGAATCTGCTCCAACAAACGGGCATTCGCAATAATGGCGGCCAGACTGCCGCCGAGTGTGCCCAGCATTTCCTCGTCATTCTGAGTGTACGCGTCATACTGTTCACTTTCTACGTTCAAAACGCCAAGTAATTCACTTCGATATACCAGAGGGACGGCCAGCTCGGAACGTGTATTTGAACTGACTTGGATGTACCGCGCGTCTGCAGTGATATCTTTTACGCGGAGCGCATGTTTGTGTGAAGCCGCCCAACCCGTGATGCCGCTCCCAAACGGAATTTTCACCATGGTGATGTCTTCAGCGTACCCCATCGAAGCCTTAACTTCGAGCATATTTTTTTCCCGGTTTGCCAAAAGAATCGAGACTCGATCTCCGCCCAGCGTCACTTGCAAACCGCTCACGGCGTTGTCCAATGCCTCTTCCAGCGTTGAACCAGATGCGGCAGTGGTTGTGATGTGATGCAACAGGCGATGTTGAGATAAATGTTCCTGTGTCTCTGCAAATAATTCAGTGTTGACAACGGCGATGGCGATTTGATCGGTAAGGATCTGTAACCCGCGTAATTTGACTTCTGTAAATGCATATGGATAAATACTCTGAACGTCCAATACGCCTAGTATGCGTTCGCCAACTCTTAAAGGAAAAGCTGCTTCTGAGCGCGTTTCGGGAAATAAAGGATTGCCAGTGTAGGATGCATCTTTAGTGGTGTCGCTGACTACAACCTGCTGGCCCAGGCTGCTGACATTGCCAACAATGGAATTCGATCCAATGCCAATCTTGAATCCGGCCCTTTTCATTTGCGCGCCAGCCTCACCAGTTGCCTCGCGGATGACGGCAAATTCTCCCGCCAGATCGTGCAGAAAAACAGCGGCATGATAAAAATCAAATCGTTCATGGATGAAGTTGACGGCTTTGATTAATAATTCATCAAGATTGAGTGAGCCGCTAATATCACGTGCGATCTCTGCTGCTGTTTCCAGTTGCAGGGATCTATTCCGGCTTTCGTCCAGAAGTTGTGCATTATTGATCAAGCCAGCCACCTGTGCGGCAATGGCATTGAATAACTTAAAGTCAACTTCATTAAATGCATTTTCATTTTCGATGTCTTGAAGCATTAAGACTCCGATAGGTAAATTCTGGACAAGCATGGGCGTGCCCATCCAGGAACGGGCCGGCTTATCAGTACTCTTTAAGCCTAGTTCAACCATCTTGTCTTCGATATCTTTTACGATCATGAGCGGTTGCCGGGTTTTTATTAAAACGGATATTAATCCATCTCCCAATGGAATTGATTCAGCGCTTGAAATCTTCTCCTCTTCATATCGAAAGGGAATGCTGATCGTGTCGTTTTTATCATTATAAAGGGCGATGATCAAGCTGTAATTACCAATGATCTCTTGTATGCGCCTAAAAAGAGTCACGAAAAAACTCTGCAGATCCGACGAAGTGGCGACAGCTTCGTTGATCGAAGCAAGCGCTTCTGCTTCGTGTAAATGTTTTTCAGTCAGCCGGATTGCGTCCGTTTTTTCCAAAGTGATCGATATCAAATCCGCAAGGTTGTTATAAGGCTGAACAATCGCGTTTGATACGATCTGATTTCGGCCGCCTAAAATGAATATCGCAGCCAGCTCTTTGTTCTTCCTTATGGGTACGAAGGCGGCATTGTACATATCCACTTTTTGCATAATGTCTAAAAATGCACCCGGAATATCAGCGCTTGTTTGGGGAGCGATCACGAGGCCGTTGAGCAGGTAGAGTTCTATCTCTTCCATTTGCGCAGCGTTGATATTTATAAGTAAACTGCCTGGCGGGATGACATTTCGGATTGAATCGGATGAAGAAAATACCTCCCATTTGTTGTTGCGAATGGTTAACAGCATAATAGGGTAGGGAGCTTCTTTGAGGATAAGACTGCTGATCTCCAAAATCTCCTGTTCGGTATTTGCTTCTGCGATCAATCGGCTTGAACGATAAAGGCGCTCAAGCTCTTCGAAATTGACCTGGTTTGTTTCTGTTAATCCTGATGTTTGAATGGCAGTGGCGATCTGGCTGGTGATTGTTTGCAGCATGATAATGGTTTCAGGGCTGAAGTCACCCGTTTCAGTTCTTTGTACATTCAAAACGCCCAAAACTAAATTGCCAATTGATATTGGCAGGCTGGCTTCAGAACGTGTGTCTGGGAGAAGTTCATTCGCGCTATGGAGCGGATCATCCAATACATTGGAGGCAAAACGAGGTTTGTTATTTGCGCTGACCCAGCCGATTATGGATTTGGAATTAACTTCATATTTATATTTTTTTGAGGAAAACTCGTTCGATACAGTGCCGAATCCGGTTTTGAATTCGGCATATTTTCCGGCGCGGTCTAATAAAAAAACACTGGATTGGTAGAAGCCAAATTGTTGAACCAGCAACTCAACGGTTTTGTTAAGCAGATCATCAAGGCTGGAAAGTGTAGTTACATTTTGTGCGATCTCCGCGGTGGTTCGCATTTGGCGTCCACGCTCTTCAACTTTTTCCTCAAGAGATCGGTATGCTCCTCCCAATTCATCCGCCATATGGTTGAATGATTTAGCTAGCAGCCCAATTTCATCATTTCCTATTACTTCAGCGCGGCGGCTCCAATTTCCATCTGCAAATCCGCGTGCAATTTCTGAAAGCGACGTTAAAGGCCGAACGACACGATTATTGACGTACATTAATATTAATCCTGTCGCTAAAAGTGAACCTAAAATAAGGAGAACGGTGAATGGGATCAGGTTTTTGATCTGATCGTAAATGTCATTTGGATTTACATTCAGTAAGACCCCGCTTTGAATTCTCGGAAACCATTGGATTTGAGCCAGCGCGTTTTCGCCATTCGGCGCTTTAATAGGCAGAGAAATTGGCTTTGGGGATTTTTCGATCCTTAGGTTTGAAAGCGTTGAATTGATTTCACCCTGTGAAATTGATTGCACTAGAATGAAAGACCCGCTTTCAGGTTCGCTATAAATAAGCTGCTGATCTGACAGTAAAAAATAAGTATCTGCCAGCGACGATAAACCATTAAGGGGTTGAACAATTTCCTGTAAATTTTTCTTTTCGATAATCCCCACAATCGTTCCAAGCCTCGAACCGCGTTCGGTGACATATTGAAACTCAGTCACCAGGATGAGCTCATTTTTATAAATTGGTGAAAGCCCGAAGAGGGCAATTGAATGGGAGTTTTCCGGGGAAGGATTGAAAATGGATGGCTCAATCGTCAAACCCTGCCATTTCGAAAGGCTGGCAATTTTAATAATTCCACGTGTGTCTAACAAAAGGATTTGATCGTAAGCAGGTGTGTCTTCCTGTCTGTTCAGGTTATTAAACTCCTGCAGGACATTATTTCGAATTTCACGAAATTGATTACTTTTTGGGTTCGCGTGAAGAGCCAGCTCGATCAATATGGAAAAATCGCTCCTTGCAATCAGGTTTTCAAGACGAGCTTCCTTGTTCGCAACTTCGTGGTCAATAATATTAAGTTGTGTGGTTAGCAGGTTTTGAGCCTGAATAACTGCCTGATCTTGTAATACCGTGCGCGTACGAAAATAAGCCACACCGATCAAGGAAAGTGGAATGAAGGTAAAGATTAAGAGCGTTCTTAAAAAAGTGCCCGCCAGACTGCCCTTAGATCTTCGTTGTTCAGATTTATGCGCAAGCGGAATTTGAGTTGCATCCATTGAACGTTTAACTATACTCCCATACTGGATCACCACTTAAAATGCGCCGGACCTGATCCGGGAAGCGGTCGGGATCTAATGGTTTGCCTAAAAAGCCGTCAAATCCGGAATCCCTGGCCTTGTTCATTTGCTCGACACTGGCTTCCGCAGTGACGGCGATTATGGGCACAGATTTGAAGCGCTCCGAGGCGCGGATTTTCCTCAATGCGCCATAGCCGTCTTCATACGGCAATCGGATGTCCATTAAGATAAGGTCTAGGCGCGGGAGTGTATCGGCATATTCCACAACTTCATATCCGGAAGTTTTCCATTCACAATGGATTCCAAGATATCCAAGCATGCGCGCGATCAGCACGAAATTTGAAACATTATCCTCCACAACTAACACAGCCGCATCCTTGGGAATGTTAGGTTTGCGGATGGGTTGTGTATCCGAGATTGCAGGCGATTCGTTAGACATTTGTGCTCCTTATGATATACCGCTCAATTTGCTGGGATAGTAGATCAATGTCAATGGGTTTTTGTATATAACCATCACACCCGGCCTTTAGTGATTTCTCGCGATCGCCGCGCATTACATTTGCTGTAACCGCCACTATTGGAATTTTCGAGAATCTTTGTACCGCTTTGATCTTTGCAGTAAGTGCATATCCATCCATATCCGGCATGTTAATATCCATCAAGATCAAGTCAATGTTGACCTGCTCAAGTTTTTCCAATGCTTGCGTTGCGTTCGCAGCCTCAACAACAGAATAATCCTCCGATTCCAGGACCCTGCGGATTAAACTTCTGTTATCTGGATTATCTTCCACGTAAAGTATCGTGCTTTTTTTATCTTCCAACGCCATGCGAGCAGTCTCCAAACTGAATTTTACTGTAAGATAAAATCTACCTGCATAACAGCTACCTTGCAAATGAGAACAAAAATCGAGGCTGGCAGCCATCGATCCCTAATCAGCGCCATTGAAATTAAACTCACCTGCGCCCGTGTTGTGGAACGTGATTTGGAGGCGGGTTTCCTGCCTATAAGCGATGGCTATTTAAGAAAATATATTTATGTTAATTCGAGGAGACTGACGTTCTTGGTTGACCAGAGCCGGGCGTGTCCCATCTGGCTCAGCCAAGGAAAAAGTATTAAAGGTTATGCTTTTTATTTATCTAATTATAAGTAGGAAGAATTACACCCGCAATGCGTTTTCATTGCAATTTTGCAGGCACAGGCAGATTCACTCCAGTATAATTTTAATAAGCAAAATGTTTACTTAATGCGCAGGATATTTACAGCCCAATAATTTTTCGATTTCCATTAATACAGTTATAAAGCGCCGCCAGATCCGCATAAAAAAAGTCCCTGCTAATGACAGGGACTTGTGAGTAGCGCGGTTGGATGAAGGGCTGAGCTGAACCTTAATAACTTTACTTTGAGCGGGTGATGAGATTCGAACTCACGATATCTTGCTTGGGAAGCAAGCGTTCTACCACTGAACTACACCCGCGTGGATTAATAAATTTGATTATACGCTAAAACAGAAAGGACACCTCAGGCTTGACGAAAAAACCGCATCCCACCTCAGCCGCTCACTGCTTCCGTTTAAGAAGCATGTTTGCCAATTTGAGAATCAGATCGCCAGCCTCGCCGCGAGGATTGGCTTGAGTTAAATACTCCAACGCTTTTTCAGTCTCCTTTTCGGAAACTTCTTCAGCATATTTTCTGCCCCCTTCCTTTTCAAGCTGCGCTGCAAGCACGTCAACTTCACCAGCAGATATCGGTCCCTGATTCCATCTTTCAGAAAATTTACCACGCTTTCCCAACGCATAAAGAACAGGTAATGAGTTTTTACCTTCTACCAAATCACTTGCCGCAGATTTTCCCGTTACGGCTTCGTCGCCCCAAATGCCGAGGATATCATCCTGTATTTGAAACGCCAATCCAAGGTGATAGCCAAATAGGCGGTATGATTCCTGTTCAGCTTCACTTGAATGCCCAAGCAATGCGCCTATATGTGTGCAGGCAGAAAGCAGGGCAGAGGTTTTCCCGCCAACCATGGGCAGATAGTCATCAATGGAAAGATCAAATCGTTCTTCATAAGACATATCCAGGAACTGACCTCGCGTAAGGTCCAAACAATTGTCATTTAATATTTTTGCGGCTTTAACGACAATTTCTGGTGGATAATGATCTATTAAATCTGCAATCGCTTGATTTGCGATCACAAACAACGCATCTCCGGCATTGATCGCCATTGGAGCGCCCCATTTAACCCAGACAGTTTGCCGGCCGCGTCGTTTATCAGAATTGTCCTGAATATCATCGTGAACGAGGGAAAAATTATGAATTAGCTCAAGAGCCGCAGCTCCGCTGACAGCGCGCAGCCAATCAGGAGTTGAATTTGCTTCATTATTGCTATCTACTCCATTACAAGCAGCGCTGGTAAGTAACACCAATAATGGACGAATCCGTTTGCCGGTTGCTTCAGGGCCTGCGCCATCACCTGTCCAACCCATATGATAGGTGAGCATTTCGTAAAAGGGGCGGATACGCGCCTGGTTGAGTCGGGCAACTTGTCGTTGTAATTCCTCCTCAATCGCGAGCAGCATGGTTTTCTGGAGGTTCATAATTATTTTTCCCTTTTCAAAATTTTAATGGGAGTGTATTCGATAAGCTTATTGGATAAATCCTTTTCTAATTGTTCAGGAGATTGGAAAAGGATCGTTTGAAAACCCAGTTTGAGAGCGGTCTCAATGTTGGGGGCTGAGTCGTCGATGAATAAACATTCACTAGCTTTACGCTTTATCCTGTTTAATGTGAGTTGATAAATGGCCGGGTCGGGCTTGATTAATTTATGTTCACCTGAAATGATCATATCATCAAAAAGTTGTAGAAATTCATATCGTCGTTCCATCAGCGGAAATTTTTCAGCGGAGAAGTTGCTCAACAAATAAAGCGGCCAGCCCGCGTGTTTTAGATTGCGGACAATTTCCACTGTGCCATGATTAACTTCCATGACGCTCTCCTCCCAATAAGTATCATAGGCTTGAATCTGTTCCGTGTATTTCGGAAATGCTGAAGATAGTTCGGCGGTCGCTTCGCTGAATGGACGGCCGGCATCCTGGCGCGCATTCCATTCAGTGAAGCGAATTTCGCGCAGGAAACTGTCAACCGCCTCAGGGTTGGGAAAGAATCGATGGTACAGGGCGTGGGGGTTCCACTTAACCAGCACGTTTCCAAAGTCAAAAATAATGGCAGTGACGGGCGGATTCATCTATTGAATTAATCTCCAAACTTCAAAACCCGCATATCCAGTCGACCCAAGTTTTGCAAATTGCTTCTCCGTCCATTTTGAAAAGATACCGGCATTCGAGTCTGCGGGGTCATACAGGAGGGTTTCGTCAATGATGAAGCCCTGCTCCGTTGCAAAATTCGTCACAGAATATGCGCGGCCGCGTATGTCTACGCGGTTAACAACCAGCATATGTTCAAAATTGCCGCCCGTGCCGGAGTATATATAAACGAAATCTCCCGGAGTAAGCGGATTTAACGTCCAATCGAATTGGTCTATCCGCACTTTATAGCGCGTGTTTTTATAAAGTTCTGGTGGGAATACAGATTTAATGATCCCGCGGTCTTTCCCAAGATCCGGGTCAATCAGGAAAAAATCATGCGCGACAATATTTTCACTGAGGATGCCGGCTTTTTGCAGGGTGGCTAAAGATAAGGGTCCACAGGTAGTGCTTGGGTCTGAGAAGCGCAGTTTGTTTATTAAAACAGACATTTGCTTGCTTTGCGCGTAGGTCGGGGCAATAAAAAATAGCGAGGCTTCATAAAGTTTTATTTGTTGCTCCACGCTCAGCGGCCCTGAAAAAGCAAGCTCTCCGCTGACGATCAATAATTCTGTTGTATTTAGTGTTGCAGTGATCGTCGAAGAAGTTGTCGACGTGGGAACGAAAGTTGGTGTGAAGGTGAAGGTTGGAGTTGGTGGCGGCGTACTAGTTGCGGTTGACGTAGGCGCCAGGGTTGGGGTATTGGCAGCGGTGTAAACTCCCTGAATACCAAACAATGAATTTGTTTCAAGCGCCGTGGATTGCGGGATGAAGAAAAAGCCGGCAAAAAAAAGGCTCGCTAAAAGCGCGCCGATGCCAAACCCAGT
>JANODZ010000262.1:0-4204 GCA_031412935.1 Anaerolineales bacterium | reverse complement strand
GATTTTTGCTTTTAATTAAATCAATCTTCTTTTGCCTTGAGCCGCCTTTAATCTGTTTCTCGCGGGCAATAGCTTCTTCCATTGTTGCGTAGTCTTTGTAAAGCACTAATTTTATTACATGATATTTGCTTGTGAAGCCTGAAATTGATTTGTCTTTGTGCTCGGTTACCCTTCTCAGTAAGTTGCTGGTTACACCAGTGTAGAGAACGGAATTGTATTGATTTGTCATGATATAAACACAGGGGTGCAGTTCTCGTTTCATAGTCCTGCTTGGCAGGGTTGGAGATTGCTGCGGGGATGCAGAAGTGATGGAATGGTGTATTACCGAAAAGATGTGAAGTTAATAAGTTTTCCCGATTTCAAATCAAGGTCACACGCGTGACCGTTAAGTGTGTAGGCCGAGAAGGTATCTCCATCTTCGTTCAATGTGACACGCGTAAAGGATGTATTTGGGTCAGGCTTTTCAGCTTTCCAAATGATCTTTCCGTCATTGTCAATTAAATATAAATTGGTATCGTTACGCGGAAATCCTGACGGATTTTCCAACACGATCACGCCAGCGTTGACCTGGATCGTTTTATCGATTTTTGTGTAAAGGGGTTTAAGTTCCATATTATTTACCTGTCCTTGCCTGGGGAAAGCCGCTCAGCCTTCTCTTTCTCTAATTATACACGTCGTTAAATCAAAAGCCCGACGCGTCTTTCAATTTGCGCCGGGCTAGTGGATCTGGCTGCCATCCATCATTTCTCCTGGACTCCCATATTTCGGAGTTCTTCCGGGTTGTATTGGGAGACGAACAAGTCTGCGCCAGCCAGGGTAAACAATATCAAAACGACTATGATTGCGATGAACATTTGACAACTCCTTTCTTTGGTATAAACTATAACCAGATTCAAATCAAATAGATACATCCCCTATCAGTACTGTAATGGGTGTTAGCTGATTGCAAACTGGCTTTACCCTTACCAGGCAGATTGTATTGGCGCAAAAGCGGGCGGGATGATAAAAAGACGAATGCGAACGTGGTTATGTTCCGCAAATGCATGCTTTTTGTATTCATCAGGGAACGGTTGAACAAAGACCTTTCAGCACGGAGTCACCGAGCATCTATTGCGGGTTTGAAATTTTCATGGATAGTATGATCCATGGCGGGCAACAGACAAGTTTGAAGAATAATGAGTTAATATCATGAAAAATACTTTTTTTTATGTTTTAATTTCTGGAGGCGATCAAGAACGATTCGCAACGCAAAAAACCGGGTGAACAAGGGTACTTGATCCTCAAGAACATATTATCCCCTTCGCAAATTTCCCTTAGCCTCATATGATTTAGCTGGTAAGATTACGGCGCTTGCACATATCATACCCATACTGCACTACATTATATTGAGGAGGCGAATATCGAAAAAGAATAGAATTATTTATTGGCAAATATTATCGGCTAATTTTCGTGAGGAGAAAATCTATGAAAAACAAATTGCATCTTCTTTTTTATTGTCTCATACTTGCCAGCCTGGTTTTATCAGCCTGCGGCAGCGCGACCGCAACCAGCGCGCCCGTAGAGACCCAAGCGCCGGTCATTGCAACCGAAGCGCCAACCCCAGAACCAGCAGGCCCCCTTGTTGTCTTAGTTGACAATGATGAAGGCCCCATCACCCCTGCCAACTTCAATACCTTTATCGGTTTTTGGATGGTTGGCTGGGTCTACGACTCACTTTACATCCGCACACCCGATCTTGAACCCATTCCTTCTCTCGCGACATCCGCTACGCCAAGCGAAGACGGCCTGACATGGACTATCACCCTGCGCGAAGGAGTCAAATGGCATGATGGTGAAGCATTCGATGTGAACGATGTCATCTTCAGTTATAACTTCCTCATCGCAGCAGGACGCGCCAACAACCTTGGCGCAATTGATACGATGGAAGCAAATGGAGATTATGGTCTTACTATTAATTTAAAGGAACCACAGCCGTTCTTTCTCAACGAAGGATTTGCAGGCACTTTCATATTGCCTGAGCATATCTGGAAAGATCAAATTGCCACCAGTGGTGAACTCAGCCAATTCCAGGGCATGATCGGTACTGGCGCGTATAAACTAGTTGAAGTGGAACCCGGCCAATTTTACAGATTTGAAGCGAATCCCGATTACTTCCGCGGTGAACCAGTTGTAGCAGAGATCATCGCCAAGATCGTCAAGGACCGCACCCAGCAATTTAATCAACTCAGAACCAGCGAAGCAGATGCTGTGCTTTCCTCTGTGCCACCCGCGTTCGTGGCAGAACTTGAGAGCGATGCAGATATCAACCTCGCGAAAGGTTCTGATTTCTTCAACTACATTTTCTACACCAACGGCTCCCGTGAACCGTTTGATAATCCAGCCGTGCGGCAGGCGATCGCCAAAGCGATTGACACCAAAACACTCGTTGAAGTAGTGTTATTGGGACAAGGCGTGGAACTACCGCTCAATTGGTATCATCCCGATCTGCCGTGGTCCATTAACATCGCACATATATTTGAACCAACCGTTGCCGCTGCGGAACTCGAAGCTGCCGGCTTGGTAGATGCAGATAACGATGGCATCCGCGAATTGAACGGCGCAAATACAGACTTCGGTATTTTATGTGACGTAAATAACCCGGTTGAAGTCCGCTCGACCGAACTTATCGCAGGCTGGCTCAATGATGTTGGACTCGGCTCACATCAAAACTGCCTTGACATCGATTCATCTGTCGCTTTGATCTGGCCAAATTTTGTTGCCGTCGCTGCGCCAGATTATGATATGGGAATCTGGGGCTGGTCATCCGGCCCGCAATTCCAGCGCGGTTTCATCCGCTTCCTGACCGACTGTGAATTTGGCACCGTCGGCTGGGGCAACCTGACGGGCATCTGCGATCCCACATTTGACGATCTTGTTGGTCAACTTGCATCCAACACTGATCTTTCCAAGACGGAAGATTATTCAATACAAATGCAGAAACGCTTTACAGAAAATCTTCCATTTATCCCGCTTATGTCGCCTGGCGGCAACTTCGCCTATCGCCCTGCGGCATATGATGGCTGGGTTTACTTGAAAGGCACAGGCATCCTGACGGTCTGGTCTTTCCTCCCTGAAGGCGCGCAAGATATTCCATAATTGCAGCGTGCAAATATACCAACCGAATCTTGATCTCCTCAAGCAGGCGTTTGGCTCACACGTGCAGGATTGTCACGCCGAGTTGATCAAGACCACATTTCCATGGAGTTTAGTTTACCGAGTGACCCTGCGTTGGCAGGGTCACTCGGCGCACGAATCAGTCATCGTCAAAGCCATCAACCCGAAAGGTTCAAATAACCTTCTGGATGCAGAACGTGAATTTCTTTTTTATCAGAGTCTACATCCCAAATTAAATATTCCCAAGCCGGTTGTCCATCTCCTTACAACGGATAAAGCCAGCGGGTGGAATCTAATCCTGATGGAGGATCTATCCTCCACCCATCGCATTCCAAAACATCCCTATCAATGGACAGGCGCCGAATTAAAGTCGGTCCTGCGCGCATACACATGCCTGCATACGACAAATTCCTTGTTATCTGCGCCGTGGTTAAATCCACGCCACGAATCGCAATTGGATTTTGATGCAATCCCTGAACAGGTTGCCATCGTTCAACGCGCGGGGATTTGGCAGGCTCTCCCACAATTAACTGATTTGATCACGTATGCGCTCGAGAGTTGCAAAAAATATAAAGACACAGCCATCACTCTTTTGCATAACGATACGACCCCCACCAACGCGCTGCTTCCATTGGATCTGGATTCGCAACCCGCCATGTTGATCGACTGGCAGGATGTCGGTATAGGTATGCCCGAAATGGATCTGGCTTATATTGATTTGCAGCCCTTTAACAGTGGACGCCTCATCCCCCGCCCGGAACTGCTCTCGTACTATTGGCATTTCCGCAGCGACGATGAGGCCAACCTCTTGTCACTCGCGCAGCGCACAAACCGTCAGCTTCACGCTGATTTGGTAATGGCGCTCTGGCTCACCCGTCCCGCGAGCCGCGTGGCGCTTCATCCATATCCCCCAGGGACCTATCCACGCATGCATTGGGATTCTCAATTTGGTATCGTGTACAATCGTTTGAAAGAGCTGGCAGATGAAATAAACCAATGACAAAGAATCTTGCACGCCGCGCAATTGAATTTGGCATTACATTTTTTCTGG
>JANODZ010000261.1:0-12128 GCA_031412935.1 Anaerolineales bacterium | reverse complement strand
AAAGCAACAAAATCAGCAACCTGTCGTTGAGCTTCGGGGGGGAGCGAGTTTATATCCTCTGTTATTCTTGAAATTGCCATGTTTACCTCAAGGCAAATTATAGCATTGTTCAGCGGATGGTGAAATATTTTGAATCAATTGGGGCGTATCATTCGGTTTGGGAGGAATGAGAAGTCTGTTATATTAACTGGATAAAAACAAAAGTCTCTGCCAACTGGCGGAGACTTTTACATGATTCCGATTCCCAAATTACGATTATCGCCCCTAGACAGGAATCGTAAAAAAGAACGAACTACCCATCCCTGCTTTGCTCTCGAACCAGGTCTCGCCGTCATGCAAGTCAATGATTTTTTCTACGATCTTGAGTCCAATGCCAAAGCCAAGGCGTGGATCCTCTTTGTCTTCAAGAATGGTTTCAAATGGCTGAAAAACCAATTCTTGGTCTTCTTCCGAAATTCCAATTCCTGTATCCCGAATTTCAAACAATATGTTATTTGGCTCGCGCGAAACGACAATGGTAATATAGCCTTTGTCGGTAAATTTGACTGCATTATGGATCAAACTTAATAAAGCCTGTGAAATACGCGATGGGTCCGCTTCGATGGTGGGCAGGTTTTTAGCAATCTCATCTTCGAGGGTGACGCCGGGTTTGTCCTCAGCCAACTGGTCTGCGATAACCATCACACCATCCAATAAGGCATAGATATCCACATTTTCAAGGTTAAGTTCCATACGGGCCGTTACTGCATCAGCATAATCCTGAAAGTCGTTAACCTGTGAGATCAAAAGAGCCAGCGAGGCTTGAACATATTCAATTGGAGAATCTTTAACCCCAATATAATCCTCCAATTCTTCAATACGGTTTAGATCATTCACATATTTTTGGAGATCGGCTAATCCCAAACGTAAACTATTGGATTGCTTGTAAAGAAATTCATTTTGTTTGATCTCGTCAGTCATTTTCTGCTCCTAGATTTTTCAAGGGCCTAAACACGAAGGGCACAAAGTACACAAAGTTGGTTGAGTGACGGTTGTGTTTCTTAAATTTAGATCACCATAATACACCACGTATTAATCCTTCGTGCCCGTCGTGTCCATTGTGTTTAAAGATTTTCATCCGCTATTCCTGAAATCCCGTCTTGTACAACTCATAATATAAGCCCTGCTTCGACAGCAACTCGCCATGCCTGCCCTGCTCAATGATTTTTCCATCGTGAATGACGACGATCCGATCGGCGCTTGTAATGGTCGACAACCTGTGTGCAATCACAAAGGAGGTACGTCCCTTCAACAATTTCGCCAGCGCGCTTTGAATGATCTGCTCGGTCTGAATATCCACTGATGAGGTGGCTTCATCTAAAATTAAAATACGCGGGTCTGCCAGCAGGGCGCGCGCGAAAGAGATCAACTGTCTCTGCCCCACGCTTAGCAGCACGCCGCCTTCCTCTACAGATGTTTCGTAACCGTCTTTCAAGTTGACAATAAAATCATGCGCGCCGACTGCTTGCGCGGCGGCAACCACATCCTCATCACTGGCATTCAATCGTCCGAATAAAATATTTTCCTTCACCGAGCCGTTGAACAAAAATGGATCCTGCAGCACCATGCCCATTTGTCGGCGCAGCGATTGCTGAGTCACTGTCCGCAAATCCACACCGTCGACGCGCACGCAGCCATCCGTTGGATCATGGAAGCGCGTCAACAGTTTGACGATGGTGGTCTTGCCCGCACCAGTATCCCCCACAAATGCGACAGTCTCGCCTTCATCCACATGCAAATTAATTTGGTTGAGGACCAACGTTGGGTCATCGGAATAATGAAAGGAGACATTCTCGAATCGGACTCGACCGACAACTGCTCCCATTTCATCGGCATTGTCAGCATCTTGAACTTCTATCTCCGTTTCCAATAACGCAAGAATTCTCTCACCACCAGCCATTGTGGATTGCAAGGTATCAAAGCGGCGACTGAGGTCGCGGATCGGTTCGAAGAATCGGTCAACATACAAAACAAATGCAATCAATACGCCGGGCGTAATAGAGTCACCCAAGACAGCAGTCCCGCCCACATAAACGACCAGGGCCGTTGCGACCGCGCCGAGAACATCCACAACGGGGGTATAAACCGACGCCACTTTCGCTGCGCCCAGGGAGGTCTCGTAATAATAACGATTAATATAATTTTGAAAATTCAGGTAATTATGTTCCTGACGTGAAAAAGCCTGCACCACCCGCACACCGTTGATATTTTCTGCCAGTGTTGAGTTTGCCCACGACACCGCCGCACGTACTTTACGATAATTTTGGCGGGCAATATTTCTAAATGCGATGGTTGCCCAAACCATGAAAGGCAAAACCGTAAAAGTCAGCATGGATAATTTAAAGTCCAAGGTAAGCATGGCAATGATCGTGCCGAGGATGCCAAGCGCATTTCGGACAATTGCCAATACCGCCCACGTAATAAATTCACGCAACGTGCCGACATCATTGATCACGCGTGTAATGACACGCCCGACACTGTAGCGATTATAGAATCCCAGCGAGAGTTTTTGCAGATGATTGAACATCGCTGTGCGCACATCATACAACACGTGCTGTCCGACCCGTGACATGATCCGCACCCGCAAATAATTCACTATTAATTGCAATACAGATACCGCAAAAAAGGCTTGCACAATTTTGTTGAGCGCGACAGGGTCTTTGGCTGTAATTCCATCATCAATCGCCAGCTTCACAAAATAAGGTCCCAAGACCGAGGCGAGGGTCACAAGGATCATAAAGAACAGCGCAACAAGCATCTGTCCAGTATAAGGTTTCATAAACTGTAATAACCCACGGGCTATTTTTGGGTCATAGCCTTTATCAAAGGCTTCTTCTGTTTGGGTAATAAATGCAGGAGGGACAATACGTGTCATGTTTTCCAGTTTCAGGTGTCAGGCAAAGTATGTTTTTTGAAAAAATCCACGCAAGCGCAGTGCGAGTGTCTGCGTAATCTGCGGAATATTTCTTAAGTATTCGACCTTCTTTGCATCAATGTATTCTGATGTTCTTCTCGAATTGGGTTTGCCTCAATATTGGCTTCCATCTCTTCCGTGAACATGGCGCTTCCTACAAATTGCAGATCATGGATTTCTTTGTACAATCCGCCTTCACGCAGTAAATCAGCATGTGTACCACGCTGAACAATTTTGCCTTTATCCATCACGAGAATCATATCTGCGCGGCGCACAGTAGACAGGCGGTGGGCGATAACAAACGTCGTGCGGCCTTCCATCAGCGTATCCAATGCCGTCTGGATTAGTTTCTCAGTCTGTGTATCCACACTGGAAAGTGAATCATCCAAAATTAATATGCGGGGATTCATGAGCAACGCGCGCGCAATCGCCACCCGCTGACGTTGTCCGCCTGAGAGGGTTACGCCTCGTTCACCTACGACCGTTTCATATCCATTCGGAAAGCCTTCGATGAATTCGTGCGCCTGAGCGGCTTTGGCGGCTGAGATCACATCAGCCATGGGCGCGTCGGGTCTGCCATAAGCAATATTGGCTTTTATCGAATCTGAGAACAATAACGAGGTTTGAAGAACAATGCCAATCTGTCTTCGCAAGGTCACCAGATCAACCTTGCGAACATCGGACCCATCCACAAACACTGCTCCTGCGCTAACATCATAAAAACGCGGAATAAGATTAACCAGCGATGTCTTTCCCGAACCCGTTGGACCAATAAGCGCCACCAGACGATTCGGCTCAACTTTCAAATTTATTTCTTCCAAGGAAGCTGTGTGTTCATTTAGATATTTCAACCGCACATTACGAAATTCAACCTGACCTCGTAATTTTTCCAGATTGATGGCATTCACGGGTGTCTGAATTTCCGGCACAATATCCAAAATCTCAAAGACACGCTGGGCGCCGGCAGCCGCTTCTCCACCTGCGTTGACCAAACCCGTCAATGATTGCGCGGGTTCTGCCATCATTAATATATAAGCATTGAAGGCGACAATCGTACCGATGGTGAGAGTGCCCTGCATGACCATTTGTCCACCAAACCAGAGGATCAACATCGTGCTGATCAAAGTCAGCCAGTTGGTGGTGGGCATGATCTTTGCCCACTCGTCAATAACTTTAACCCAGGCATGGAATACTTTTTTATTGGCTTTTTCAAAACGATCAATTTCAAAGTTCTCACGGGCAAAAGCGCGTACCACCTGAACGCCTGTTACATTTTCCTGCAAACGATTCGAGACATCACCGATTGCATTATCGACAGCGAAGAATAGTGCGCTGATCTTTGTCCCAAAACTAGCAGTCATGATGATCAACGGAAGGATTGGCAGGAGAGAAATAATCGCCAGCTTTGAATTCACAGAAAACATCACAAGCAAAATGCCGAATGACAGGAACACGAAGCGTATTAGCTCCGCGATGGAAGAACCTGCGAACTTTTCAATGGAGCGGACGTCTTCAATGCAGCGCGAGATGAGCTGTCCGCTTTGGATGTGGTCGTGGTAAGTGAAAGGCAAATGTTGAATATGGTCAAACATGCGGTTTCGCAGATCGTAACCAACAGCGACAGAGATCCATTCAGAAATATAGCGGTGGAATAGATTCAGGATTGCCGAACCAAGCCCAAGGCCGAACAGAAATAACGCGGAGCGGATCAGATTATTCGTCTGCCCGCCGATCAGCCCATCATCAATAACAGATTGAATGATGCGCGGCACAAGCAGGTTTAGCCCGGTCAGGGTTAATAACATCGCAAGAGAGATTGCCACTTGCACTGAATAAGGTTTTAGAAAAATGGAGACATGAAGTAAATTTTTCATCTGAAGGAGGGGTTTAGGATAACACAAGAATAACAGCGGTCAAACGAAAAATTATTATTGTATTTAAATAAATGGCAGACCGAAAATTTCGGTCTGCCATTTTATCTATTCATTAACCTACACGTCAACAGCGAGACAGGTGAGAGTTTGCTCCACGCCAGGGATTGGCTGAATCTCCTGTGCGGTGATCGTGCCAAGTTTGGCCAGATCGACTGCCTCCACCACGGCGATAGCATCATAAGGGCCAAACGTCATATGCGCTTCAACTACATCTTTGATCTTTCGCAGCTGGTGGACAACATCTTTGACATCCCCCGAGTGAATCTTGATCATAATATACGCTTTCATAGTTGCTCCTTTCATTATGTTTTCTTTTCACGAAGGAAAATTACCCAATATATGGCGGCGACCAACATTGTGCCGCCAATTATATTTCCTATGGTAACCGGCAGAAGGTTATTAAAGAAGAATGCCCGCCAGGTTAAGAATTCCAAATGTGAAACCTTATCGCCGATGACTGCCATGTACTGCGGATCAAAACTCTTTACAAATAACGCGAAGGGAATAAAGTACATATTCGCGATGCTATGCTCAAAACCTGCGGCGACAAATGCAGTGATGGGAAAAATGATCGCTGCTATTTTATCCAGGGTCGTGCGTGCGCTGTATGTCAACCAAACCGCGAGACAAACAAGCGCATTGCACAGGATGCCGAGCGCAACAGCTTGTCCAAAACCAAGCTCGCACTTTGCAACAGCAATTCTTAACGCGGAAATTCCGACAGCATTTGCGCCAAATGTATATTGCCTGGTGAAAAACATTAATCCTGCCGTTAAGATGGATGCAATAAAATTTCCAATGTAGACAATGACCCAATTTCGTAATAAAGCACGACTGGTAACTTTTCCGCTCGCCCAGGCCATCACGATCAGATTATTACCGGTGAACAATTCCGCGCCACCCACTACAACGAGAATCAAACCTAGACAAAAACTCAAACCGGTTAACAATCGTGTTACACCAAAGGGCAAGCCAATGGTAAACGCGGCTGCTCCATCCACCGTGGTAACCGACATGCCTCCAGCAGCTATGGTTGTAGCAAAGATCGCGCCTAATGAAATATACGCTCCCGCCAGGAGGGATAACATGAACATGGTGAAGGCTGGCATATCTGCCTTACGAACACCAAGATATTCCGCACGCGTTGCCATTTCGGCCGGCAGAAGAGAGTCAATTTTTATTTCATTCATAGGGTCCTCTTTTACAAAATTATCGGGTAATAAAATTATATCAGGAGCATAAGAAACTACGGATGTAATATGTAACCAATAGAAAGTGATCTTTTATCAAAATATTTATTGGATACATACCAGGCTTCTTTTCGCGAACAGGAGTCCGGATATATGAATGACCTATTTTCACATGTAAAATCTTGAACGGAATATGCTCCTAAGCTTTTCTATTCTGACTTAACCACGAGCCAATACCCGCGGCGGCTAATGCAATGAGGACGATAACTCCCAATACCATTCCCCCGCTTTGGCGTGAAGTTGGCGGAATGGGCAACGGTGTTGCAGTGGGTGTGACTGTTGGGGTAAGCGGGTGAGTGGCCGTGGAGGTCGGAATACCAAAAGTGGCTGTGATTGTTTTTGCGGGGGTTTCTGTAAAAATTTCAGGCTTTTGAATCAAAAGTTTCTGACCTTCAAAAATTTCATTTGTCGAAAGCTTGTTCAGGAGCTTTAATTGTTCGACAGTAGTTTTATAAGCGAGAGCTATATTCCATAAAACTTCACCTGAATGAACGATGTGAAAAATTGCTCCATTGTCAGCCGGCGTGCCTGTGGCGAACCCTGCTGATGGAGCGCTTAACGAACTTACAGACGTCGGCACAAGGCTCAATGTAGGGGAAGGTGATTGTTCCTCCGATAAAGCGCCCGCATCCAAAACATAATAAGTAAGACCAGAGATTATCTTTACTCCAACACCAACATCCTTCAAATCAGGCGAGATTAAAGTATTCAAGTCCAGCGAATTCTCCTGCCATTTTATGATTAGATCATTAACTGATAACTTCTTTCCCGCCGCTATATTTTCAGAGAACTCACCCCCTTGAAACAAATCTCCTGCAACTGGATACCCAGCTGCGAGAGCTCGTTGAAATGGATGCAATCCATCCGCGCTAAAACGTGTAGGTACGCCCGTGCTGGAAATATAATCTGCCTGGGTTTGGGCAATTGTCATCAAGATCGAGTCTATGCGGTAGGCTGATAAATTCCTTGAGGTACGCACAGCATTCACTGCGGCGATTACTTCCAACGCGGAGGGATCGGGAACAAACTGCACCAGATTTGCACCCGCCCGTTCGGACGGAGGCAGGTACCTCGTTAAAAAAAGAAGCGGGGTTATCATCAAAAGAAATAAATATCTCATCATTATTAAAATTCAAACCTTTATTAGATCGTGGGATTTAAATCGGCGAGATTGGTATCACACCCATTGTAATCAAAATTGAAGTAAGGAAACAAAAAAGGTCAGGCAGTCGCGCCTGACCTTTTTTGTTTATAATTATTTTACAAACCGTTATCGTTTTCATTTGCAGAATAACCAGGACCACCCTTGAAGAAATCGTAATTAGGTTTGATATCGGGGGTGAGATCGATTATTTCGCCGGCAGTAAGTTTTCTGGCCATGTCGAGGATCACTGGTTTACCATGATGATTGGTGCCTTCAAAATGTTCGGTTAAACCAAGGTTAATGATGTACTCACCGCCTTTGGCCGTATACGCCGCAGGGACTTCATCTTCGGGGAAGATCGCCGCAAAGGGGCATTCGGGCACGCAGGCGCCGCAGTCAATACAGGTATCCGGGTCGATATAAATCCATGGCCACTCCGCCACCGGCTGGCCAGGGATCATACACTCAACCGGACAGACATCGATACAACCACGGTCACGAACGCATAAGCTGGTAATAATGTGGGTCATGAAAATTGGCTCCTAAAAAAAATTTAGATAAAGTGATTTTGTAATTATATCTTCGTTTGTATTCATGGCAAGGGGGAATATTAAATACTACATCCCGCATAATAATTGCGGGATGTAGTATTAGGAAAAAAGGAATCTTAACTCTGGTAGAATTTTATTTTGCTGCAAATTTCGCAGCGACCGAATCCCAATTAATCACATTCCAAAAAGCGGCAATGTAATCGGGGCGGCGGTTCTGATAGTTTAGATAATACGCATGCTCCCAGACATCAATACCCAGGATGGGGGTCAGGCTGTCAGACAAAGGAGAATCTTGATTGGCAGTGGATACTACAGCCAAGCCGCTGCCTTTTTTAACGAGCCAGGCCCAGCCAGATCCAAAGCGGGTCGTGGCGGATTTTTCAAATTCAGCTTTGAAGGCATCGAACGAAGTAAATGAAGAGTCTATCGCCTTAGCCAACTCACCTTTTGGCGCGCCGCCGGCTTTGGGTCCCATAATTTCCCAAAACAAATTGTGATTGTAAGTGCCGCCGCCGTGATTGCGGATGACCATGCGTACGCCTTCTGGAACAGCGCTCAGGTCAGCGAGCATCGCCACCAATGATTTAGCGGCTAATTCCGGCGTTTTATCTACTGCGCCATTTAAATTGGTGACATAGGTGTTGTGATGTTTGCTGTGGTGAATTTCCATTGTGCGCGCATCAATGTGCGGCTCCAAAGCATCGTATGCATAGGCAAGTTTAGGAAGTTCAAAAGTCATGAGGATCTCCTTGAGGTAGTTGATAAATTATCCACAAATTTAGCGGATTGTTAAAGAGGATTGTAGCCCGATTGGGAGAGTGCGTCAAGAATTTGGGTGATTATTATATGAATATCTAATAATAATAGCTGGATTAAAAAGCTCAATCAGGAATTGTTTTGTCTCTTGCGCATGCTGGGATATAATTGTATGCTTGCAGGCAAGGTAAAACTTAATCGTCAGATTCACGCACAGGCTTAGACCTTCGATTTATTTTAATCGGTGGATACGTCCTTTTGATCGGGATCTATCTTGC
Source organism: Anaerolineales bacterium (assembly GCA_031412935.1). Classification (GTDB taxonomy): domain Bacteria; phylum Chloroflexota; class Anaerolineae; order Anaerolineales; family Villigracilaceae; genus Villigracilis. The sequence goes on along the minus strand of JANODZ010000261.1, from coordinate 3,262 downwards.
ATCCAAAGAGGATGAAAATAAAAACATGGAACCGGTATGACCCTATATTTAACAGCTAAAGATCAGGAAATGCTAAAGGGCGCACACGGCCCAGCCGTCAAAATGGCAATGTCCATTTTGGTCCGCATGGCAGAAGTATCAGGCGCAAACGAGCTGCTTGATATAACCGGCTCGCATATTGACAGCACAGTTTATATTGGAGATGCCGGCCTGGAATTTGCCGAACGGCTTGCCAGCCTGGGCGCGAAGGTTGCAGTTCCGACGACACTCAACGTAAGCGGACTCGACGAACATCATTGGAAGGAATGGGCAGTCCCTTCTTTATGGGCACAGCAGGCGCATCGGCAGATGGTGGCATATCAAAGTATGGGAACCATCCCTACCTGGACTTGCGCTCCATATCAAACCGAAATGAGACCCGCCTTTGGCCAGCAAATTGCGTGGGGAGAATCGAACGCGATTGTCTTTGCCAACTCAGTGATTGGCGCACGCACAGAAAGATATCCTGATATGTTCGATGTTTGCTGCGCAATCACAGGCCGCGCTCCGGCCATTGGACTGCATTTGACAAAAAATCGCGCCGGGAAAATACTGCTCAAACTAATGCATATTCCGCAAGCCCTTCAATTGGGCGACGACTTTTATCCTGTGCTCGGTCATTATCTGGGAAAAATTACACAGGATCGAATCGCGGTAATCGAAGGTATGAGTGTCCTACCCAATGACGATCAACTGAAGGCATTAGGAGCCGCCGCGGCTTCTTCGGGCGCCGTAGCTCTCTTTCATATGGTTGGCGTAACCCCGGAAGCTCCCACGCTGGATGCCGCCTTTCAAGGAAATACGCCTGAAGAAACGATCATGGTCACCATGGATATCCTGCGCCAGAGCCGCAAAGAATTAACCCACGCCGATGATTCGAGACTCGACATGGTCGTATTAGGAAGCCCGCATTTTTCATTGGCAGAATTTAAAACTCTGGCCGCGCTGGTTGCGGGTAAGAAAAAGAATCCAAATGTAAAATTCCTGGTTACTTCCAGCAGAGCCATGACCCAACTTGCAGGGCATGCAGGCTTTCTTGATACGATTCAAGCTTTCGGCGCGCAATTAACGGTCGATACATGTATTCTAACCACTCCGATGCTGCCAAAAGAAATCCAATTTTTGATGACAAATTCCGCAAAATTTGCTTATTATGCGCCGGGGTTATTGGATAAAAAAATCGCGTTCAGCAGTCTGTCTGATTGTGTCCACTCTGCCGTCAAGGGTGAAATTATTCGGGATGAAACTTTATGGGAAAGTTAGAATTGAGCGGCAAGCCTGTCATACCTGGCCATGCAAATGGATTCGCATTAGTCAGCCGCGAAGCACTTTCTTTCTGGGGCGGGTACGACTGGAAAAGTGGAGAGATCACTGACCGCAGGCATCCGCTTTCGGGTGAAAATGCAAAAGGCAAAGTACTGGTTGTTCCATTTACCCGAGGTTCATCCACAACCACCGCCGTTCTGCTGGAAGCGATCCGTGCAGGGACTGCGCCCATCGCGATCATTACAACGGCAACTGATTTTTTCTTTGCCTTGGCGTCTGTGGTCGCCGGCGAATTATATGAAAAGTCCTTCCCGCTGATCGCCCTTTCTGAATCGGATTTTAGTCTTTTAAAGACGGGGGATCAAATTGAAATCGTAGACAACGGGAAATTGATAATTTCAAATTAGCGCAAGTGCCTCGCTTAATTCACAAGGAGAGATTGTTGCAATTATTCGCAAAGGATCCATGCCATGAAACTCCCAGCTCACCTTCACCTTGAACATTTAAATATTCCGTACGAAAGTGTCAGTTTTTCTCCAGAGACAGAAAAAGGCGCGGCAAATGTTGCGCGTGTCTTGGGGTTTTCTGAAAGGCAGGCCGTCAAAACGCTCATCTTCCAAGCGCATACAGGCGAGTGTGTGCTGGTCATGCTTGGCGGGGATCAAAATGCGATCTCAGGAAATTTAAAGAAAGCAATTGGCTCCCGCAATATTCAAATGTCTGCGCCGAAAGTATTAAACTAAACGACTGGATATATTATCGGTTCGATCCCCGCCTTTGGCTGGCAGCCAGTCAACTTCAGATCCTTCCTCGAGGCGAGTCTGCTCAACGAACCCATGCTCGGCGTTGGAGCTGGAGAATGGGGTGAGGAAATCATGATCACACCCGGGAATTTAATCAGGGCGAATCATGCAATTGTGGTTAATTTGACGGATAAAAACATTCCTTTGTTTTAACCTAATAAATGTGACAATTCCATGAGAATCAACGGTAAGATGCTTATAATTAAAAAAATAATACATGGCGCTGTCGTTTTTGCGGCGTATTGCCTGATTATAAATAATTTTTCCCTTTTATCAAAAGATATGATCTACGGAGATCGATCTGCTGAGAAAATTTTCCCCCAGCCTTTTTATGGATTTTTAAGAATACCCGATAGCGCTTTCGTTCGAGACCTTAATGGTGTAAACCGCATCTCGGCTGATTTCGGCCAAATTTATTTCCCTTCACAGGAATTTTCCACATTGATTAAAAACTATGAAAGCGGCTACCTGGACCCATGGAATAGACATTCGAGGTACGCGCCCTTTATCCATTATTTATGCAATATTACCATTTGTAAACTTGAGTATGGGCTGGCAAGTTTTTTTCATATGTTAATCCAAATGTCCCTGTTTTATTTCTTCTTTATTATCACGTTCAAGATATTAAAAATAGAATCTAACTTCTGGCCCGCGCTATTCCTGGTCAATATCATTTTATTTGCCACCCCGGCCGGCCTGAGCTGGTTTGAGCGGGGTCAATTTTCCCTTTATGTCAGCCTGGCTTACCTGTTATTATTATTGGGATTGTTGAAAAATAAACCTGCCCTTGTGATCGCCTCCGCTTTATTTGCATACGTGAAATGGACATCACTTCCTTTTATATTTGTTGTTATTATTGTTTATTTGTTAAGTTCCCGAAATATTAAAGAGGGAGCTCGAAACATACGGATATCTTTTATTTACGCTTTGATCCTCCTGTTAATGTCCATGCCATTCAAGAATGAATTCATTCTTTTTCTTGAGGGGCTTTTCGGACAGGAACGCTTCGTACCGCCGATGGGAATCAGCCTTGCTTTAATTTTAAACGCAAACCTCGTAAAAGGGATACCCCTGTTATTAATAATTCTCGGTTATTTCCACCTGCGCAGGAATAACAAAAATTTCAACGCTCTGCTTCCGTATTTAATTGGCTG
>JANODZ010000260.1:0-2256 GCA_031412935.1 Anaerolineales bacterium | reverse complement strand
TCTCTGTTATGGAGGTGCAAAATTCTATAAAGCAGGACATTCCTATGACAACCAATTTCCTTACTAAAGAGGGTTTTCAGAAACTTCAAGAGGAACTGGATCATTTACGCACCGCCAAAAGACAGGAAGTTGCCGCACGTTTGCACGAGGCGATGGAAGGCGGGGAACTGATCGAGAACGCCGAGTATGAAGCTGCCAAAAATGAACAGGCTTTCGTGGAAGGCCGTATTCAGGAACTGGATGTGCTATTGGCTACCGCGAGCATTATTGAAAATAATGGTAAAGATAAGAAGCATGATGCCATTCATGTCGGATCCAAAGTGACGATTAAAGAAGGTAACTTTGAAGCCGAAACCTTTCTTATCGTTGGCGCGCCGGAGGCAAATCCGCGTGTAGGCAAGATTTCAAATGAATCACCCATTGGCAAGGCGATCTTGAGCCACAAGCTGGGAGATGTTGTCAAAGTGGAAACCCCTGGCGGTACGTACAACGTGAAGATCATCAAAGTCGGTTAATCTGCACAGACGCGACCCTTCGCCCCGCGCCTGTGCTCGCGGGGCTTTTTATATCTCATGTGAACAACTTTTGACGCTGGCATTCTTTTATAATTAATAGAATGTAGAAAGGGCTTTCCTTATCATGGCAGATTACACAACTCTCGAAAAATTTCGTTTACAGAAAATCGAAGAACTGCGCGCCGAGGGAATTGATCCATATCCTACGCGCGCCGAGCGGAGTCATACCAGCGCACAAGCCATCGCAGAATTTGAGGCCGCTGAGAAAATGGTTTCACCTGATTCAGCGCCCGAAGTAAAAGCCATCCTTGCCGGACGTATTCGTGCCAGCCGCGCGATGGGAAAGGTTTCTTTTGCTCATGTCGAAGACAGCGGCGGCAAGGTACAGTTGTTCTTCCGCAGTAATGAGTTGGGAAAAGAAAGGGTGGACTTATTTAATAAGATGTTCGATCTTGGCGATTTTATTCAAGCCGCGGGGGTCATGTTCCGCACCAAGACAGGCGAGATCACGCTGCATGTTCACGACTTCAAACTGCTTGCTAAATCAATCACTCCTCTGCCTGCCGATAAAGATGTAACCCAGGAAGATGGCACGGTCATCCGGTATGCCGCGCTTGAGCTTTCCGGGAGATCCACTCAGAATTAATTTCCAAGGACCGCTCCGATCGCATGAACATACCCGGCATGATTGAGATGCGGGTCGATATGATTGTTGTGGCCAGTTGCCTGATTCAGTATCTCGTCGATCACTATGGATTTCAAAAAATCCGCGTATCTTCCTTTTCATTAAAAGAAGGTGTGCTGGCAAAAATCATGAATACCCCATCCGAATGAATCTGAAGATAATCCTGTTGATCCTGCTTCCGACGCTAAGTTATGGCCAGCTTTCATTCTTCAACATGCCCAATCCCGACATGTTACCAGCTGTCGGCGATGCCTATGCGGAATTAGATCGCTACCAATCGCTAAAAGGCCAGGATGTCGTCAATGCAAGCGTCGCACGTCTGTCGGTACAGGCTACTCCCTTTCTTGAGGTGGGCACAAACTTCTGGTTCAACCCCGATCACCCGCAAGATCCAAACCGCGTGGTTATTGCAACGAAATGGAAAATTGACTTGTACAAAAAGAAGCACGTTACCATGACGTTGTCACCTGGATCCTGGACCAGTATCTACTTTACTAAAGAGACACCCATGAAAAATCTGATTTACGCCTTCGTGGGCTTCAACCACGAGGAGGGCCCCAAGGCCTATACCCGATTGATGTTAGGCGGCTACACCAAGTATTTCGGCGACAATCCGGTTCAGTATGGGATGATCGCCGGTATTGAACATCGCTTCACCGATAAAATTGAACTTGTTGCTGACTATTTCCAGGGAACGGGTGAAGGTTTTGGGCTTGCGACAGGCATCGTTTACTACGCAGCAGACAATGGGCACAATCTTCCGATCTATTTGGCCTATCAGTTTGACAATGAAGGCAGTCAGAACGATGTTCTCCTTGTTCAAGCTGGCTGGTTCTTTCGCATGTTTGGAAAAAAGAAGACAACCACTGGATCCATTGATCGGTCTGGCAACCGCTGGTAGGACACAATCAGAACCAAGCCGTCAGGCTGCTGATGAGCAGTGTGCTATTATTGACAGAATTCCCATCCTTGTTTACATACACATTCTCTTGCGAGGTGAACTGTCTTGCTTCAATTCTAAAAACCGCCAGCTTGTGGAGTTTGAAATTGGCACAC
>JANODZ010000259.1:0-10527 GCA_031412935.1 Anaerolineales bacterium | reverse complement strand
TTCCAATAAAGCCTGCAACGGTCCAAAACCAAGTATCTCAGCGGCTATTTGCTCGAACAAGCGAGCACGCTCAGGCCTGGAGAGAACAATATTTTCCTCAGTGAGAATTTGTTCGAACAAACCCTGAATCGTGCGCTTGACATCATCTGTCCTGGATACATCCATGGATGGATCAATTTCAGCGAGTAATTTATTTTGGACGCGGGTCTTTAAATCAAAATATGAACCGGCTTGCGGAGATGTGATAGGTGCGCTTACGCGCCTGGCTTGGAGGGACGAAAGTCGAGAACTATCCCCGCCTCCGTCACTTGAACCAGATTGGCCAGCGCCGCCAGATGGTTTCGGAGGAGATGCGGCAGGGTCACCACTGCCTGACTGTCCCCCGCCCTGACTTTGTTCAATACGCCGAAGCAATGACATAATATATCTCCTTAACGTTTATCAGAAACAGTATTTTCAGATTCTAAAGTTACCAAACGCCCTCGAACTGCCTCTGCAAGTGATAAGATACCCCTGCCCACAGGTTGAGATTTATTATCCAACATAAATGGCACGCCACGATTTACAGCTGTCATACATACCTTTTCATCGAGTGCTATCGTCACAGACACTTCATGCTTAAGGTTTTCACTTACTCGTTCGGGCGTAATCGCTATTCGTTTATCATAGCGATTCATTGTAAAGACAACGCGTTCCTTGGCAATACCCATGGTCACGAGTAGATCCAGGAATAATCTGGAATTTTTAATGGACGGAATCTCTTGTGTTGTTACCAGCACAATCACATCACTAAGGTCAAAGACAGACAAGACTACATCTGACAAAATATGTGAAGTATCAACGACAACATATGCAAACATTCGCTGCAAATATTGTACTACTTTTGCAAATTGATCTGCGGAAATTTTCTCAGCCGTCTCAGGTCGCTGGGGAGCTGAAAGAATTCGTATTCCGGAGGCTGAGTGATTTATTAATAAATCCTCAACGATGTCAGGCTCCAATTCATCAACACGAGGGGCAAGCTCAACGATCGAATTCTTGCCCTGTTCGTTTACAAAAATTGCCACATCGCCAAACTGCAAGTTTGCATCTACAATAACAGTACGGGTATCCTCATTATTCAGCGCGATCGCAAGATTAACTGCAATCGTTGTACATCCTGTCCCGCCTTTTGGGCTATAAACCGTTACAATTTTACCCTTGGAAGCAGATGTGACATTCAATACTTGGCCAGCCGAGCCGGATCCAGATGCGGGGGCAAGATGTTGCGTTCCCTTTGATCGCTCCGCATTGGTCACTTCGCCAGCGCGCCGAATTGCAGATATTAAATCATCGCCCAAGGGAGGCTTATTCAAAAAGTCGCGCGCGCCGGCAAGCATTGCACGCCGCATATAGCGCTGGTCGTCCTGCACAGATAAAATCACCACTTGAATATGAGGTGATTTTTTTCTAATCATTTCAGTGGCTGTAATGCCGTCAATATCCGGCATATTGATATCCATCAAGATAACATCGGGATCCAATTCTCCCGCCAGCTGAATCCCCTCAGTTCCGGTACGCGCGACACCTACAACTTCGACGTCTGATTCGAACTGTAATAATTTCCGAATATTCTCTCGGGTCTCAGCGATATCATCGACAATGAGTATACGTATTTTTCCTGGGGCCATAGCATTACTTCCATTCAACTCGAAAACACAAGTCTAGTTTTTTATTATTACTGATCGCAAACCTGGCTGTTAACTGACAGGATAAGAAATTTTATATTTTACTAAAAGCCATACCGTATTTATTCAAAATAGAAAATTTCAGCATCTTAAGGAAAATTATCATTAAGGCTCAGGCGTAGGCGGTGGAGCCCCATTATTAGGTATGCCCAAATTAAGATTACCAAAACTTATTGTATACGGTTCAAGGGAGTAGGGAAGTTTCGCAGGGACAGGAATATTATATTGACTAAGTAAGAACTGCAACGTTGATGCTTCGGTTGCCTGACGCAGTTGATCGCTCGGATTTCTTAATGTCATCGAAAGATCTGCATCTGTTCGCATTAAATAGGAAAGGGTAATTGAATCCTGTGGAGAAACAATCAAGGTAACGATGTCCCGATTAGGAGCTACCGGTTGTGCTTGCGGATCCACAGCAGCCGGTGCATCTGTAAGGGTTGCGGCTGGGTCCGATGGAAAATCTCCAACGCGCATTACAACCACATCCTGCAATAACATCTGGCACACCATCCTCGGAATTTGGCTCCCGGAAGGAATCAGATAATAAGGTTGTTGAAGTGAGGGATCAAGTTCAAGCCTGCCGTGCGAACTACCACTCGCTGCGATACCAAGAGTTAATATCGGTAGGGCATCAGGTAATAATCCTGTGCCTGTCACATTTGCGGTTTGGTTAGGCAATTTCGATTGGAATGACGGATCTACATCGATAAACAGAAAACATGCATTAACATTAACATGGGCGCCAGTATTAACTCCATAGGCAGCCAAGCCTAATCTATCGGCAGGCATTGAAATTGCTGTCATTCCTGGCGGAATTAATGACGCCCATTGCGGGCCGGAAATTGGCACCGCCGCGGCCGCGTCACTGACCATAGCCTCTGTAATCACTACACCTTGATCCAGTGGAAATTTAGCTACTTTACTCTCCAGTAAATTTTTCTCATCAAGAGTAAACATAACCGCTACCAGGTTTTCCTGGGCGATTTTTATTGTTGACAATAATTCCGGTTTTATTTTGCTGCCCTGCGGGATATTTTGAACCGCGATAAAAATCTCAACATCACTCGGCAATGGCTGAACATCTGGATTCGATGGCTGTTGCAATTGGCTATAAGCCACCACAGCGACCACCAAACCAATAACAATAATTAGAACAATAAAGATCAAGGTTCGTCCGCGACGCATAATTTTCTCCTCTTTTCACTATCTGAAGACAGAGTAATTTATAACATATTCATTATACAAGAATAATGACAATAACATAATTACCCGAATTTACAAACTGCGCAACTAAACCATGAAAAATTCGTGGTAACTCGCTTCTTCGCAAAATTCGCGTTCCAAATGCGATACACAACTTAAGTCTCGTCAACTTGCTATGATCAGACCCTATCGTAATTCTAATTTTATCATTAAGGGTCTAAATAAAGGGTCAATAACCAACCGGCCTACAAAAGAAACTGTTAAAAAATACATGTAATTGAACTAAAAATACGCTTTCCCATCGGAAAGTGGATTAATACCCCGCTTAAATATTCACAATTTTGTAAGGTTCTGAATCCAGCTAAATTCCAATTAAATTTTACTGGCAAAATCTAACCAAAAATTTAACGGTTGACCCTGACTCTTAAGCAATTTATTTATTATTATCCAAGAAAAAATTACACTTTAACGGGCACAGAAAATGAAATTCGGGTGCCGGAGCCGACAGAGCTATCCACTTCGCAGCTGCCCCCCAACATTTCAGCCCGTTCACGGATTATTTTCAATCCCAAATTACTAGATTCCTTCAGGGATTCCGGAGAAAATCCTTTTCCATTATCTTCAACACTTACCCGAATAAGGTCTTTCCCAAGATCAATCTGGGTTTTAATTAATGTTGCCTGACTATGGCGTGATGCATTTCCAAGCAATTCCTGTACGGCGCGAAAAACCATAACTTCCAGGTAAGGTTCGAGGCGGCGCTCTGTTCCGGTAACGGTTACGATTACGTCCAGCCCCGTCTGTTCTTTAAAAGCATCGGAATATTTCCGCAAAGTGGGAACTAAACCAAGATCATCAAGCATCATCGGGCGCAATTCAAAAATAAAACTTCGAACTTTTTGGAACGTGCCCATGGCGGATATTTTCAAATTGCCCAATTCCTCTTTTGCCTGGGCTTGGTCTACATCCATAAGCCGCATTGCGATCTCAGTTTGTAGAATAAAATTTGACAGGGCCTGTGCGGGACCATCGTGCATTTGACGCGACAATCGTTGCCGCTCAGATTCCTGCGCATTTACAATCATCTCAATCCCAGCCATCTGGTTCTTGTTATTATTAACAGGCGCGGAGGAATTATTAGAATTCCCGCCCGCGCTGCCTGATGTGATTTTTTCCAAAACCACTTTATATTTTTTAAGATGGGTGGTATCGTTTTGAAGTTTCTCTAATTGACCACGCATTACAAAAAGTCTCTGTTGAACATCCAGGGCAGAATCGTAAGACATCTTAAGGTCTTCGACTGTCGTACCCTGTTTTTGTAGTTGCTGAAGATGGGATGTGATCGCCGCGTTTCGCTGTGTTATCTTAGCAAGTTCCCCTTGACTTTGTTCGATCATCAAAGTCACTTCTCGCAGTGCGCGCTGTGTTTCTTCCAACTCAGCCTGAAAGTCCACTTCCTCGTTATTAGTCATTGAATCACTCCTGAGGGTGAATATTACTTTCTTTTAATGTTACCCAGCCTCGCTTTAAGGCGTACACGACTGCCTGAGTACGATCCTCTACACCAAATTTACGCAAGATCGCGGTCACATGATTCTTGACGGTTTGATGGCTTATCCCAAGCAAAGTGGCGATCTCTTTGTTGCTCATTCCGCGCACCATACAGGTGAGCACTTCCATTTCGCGGTCAGACAATGGATGAAATGGAGTACCGGGTTCACTGTAGGACAGGCGCGCGCCTTCAATGCGATCCTCCACCCAAAGCTCGAGCTCACGGTGGGTAAAAACATTATTGTCAAAAACGAATTTTCCTTCTGCAACTTCACGGATGATTCGAGAAAGGCTTTGCGGTTGAATGTCTTTGGAACAATATCCATGCGCACCCGCGAGAGCCGCGTGAATCGCCTGCTCGATATCATCATAACCCGTCATCAGAATTATTCGTGTCGGCAATCTTGCTTGAGATACTTGATGCGTGATCTGCTGGCCATTCATACCGGGCAGGTTCACATCCAACACGGCGATGGATGGTTTTTTCGTCCGAATCATTTCCAACGCCTCATCCCCTGTTGCCGACTGGGCAATAATGCGCATATCAGGCTCTAAAGACAAGGCGTTTACCACACCTTGTCGGAACAAAGGGTGATCGTCAACAATTAACAGTGTAATTTGATTCATCCCAAACCCGTTCTCTCTCATGCGTATCTAGCTTATTGAAACGTTTCTATTTTAACCCATTATGGGGCTTTCCACAGATAAACAGCCATGTTCTTGTAACCAAATGTTAAGGTACTGGCGGAGTTTGTCACAAAAACGGTTTCTGCGTTTCCGGTCAGAAGGGGATAAAACTCAGGGAAAGCGATTAAATAATCGGCGTTGTGCTGGTTGAGATAATTTGCCAGTTGCTGCTCATCTCGAATAAATGGAATCACTTCAGGTGAAATTAACCCTGCCAGGTCTAATAATTCGTGATCATCAAAGTAACCCAACGCGCCAATATCATGCGCAGCAATGACGGCATTTGGAAGTAGATTCGCAGCGACCCATCTGGCCGTGACAACCATTTCACTTTCTATGACAGATACGTCTTGTGCGTAGGATCGCGCTCCGAGGAGGATAAAGGCAACTGTCAGCATTACGGTGCTTGCCCGCCAAATTAATTGAGTAACCCAATGGTAACGGGCAGGTAATGTTCCTTTGTTAAATTCGGCAAAACCCAGCAAGCCAAACAGAAAGAAAATCGGCATGGCCGGCATAATATAACGTCCATGTTGATAACCAGGCAGGCGCAATAGATAAAGAGTTATATACCCTGCGCACCAGATCAGCGCGGCAAGACTGCCCCACATTTTCTGTTTAATAGATCTTATGAACCAGCCCATCACAGCGGGAATCAGCACAAGACTTGGGCCAACCAGCAATTGCAAATCCCTCTGACCGAGGCGCTCCAGGATCGGCAACGATTGCCATGAAGCATATTCGGCCTGCTTGGCATAAAAAGTATTTGGCATGGGCGTGCCGCCGATGGCGAGATTAAATAATAGATACGGAACAAATAGGGAAGCAAAGCCAATGAGAAAACGTGCAATCGCAGATACACGCGAGGGGGTATCGTGACGGGTAAACAGGATTGTCATTAGGACGGGACCTGCCAGAGTCAAACCGTCGGGGCGGACCCAGACTGCCAGACCTGTGAGCAAGCCGAGGGTTAAATAGCGCTGCGTGTTTGTCATCAACAAAACAAGAACAGTGCTGACAATTAATCCATGAAGAAGTGTTTCCATGCCCGACATCGCCGCCCAGGCAAGATGCCATTCGAAGGCGATGAAAATTCCAACCCAGGGAAAGCGTGGGTGATATGAATCGATAAGTTTGCGGACAGCCCATTCGCATAAAACTGCTAATGCAAAAAGTGTGACTGCGCCGAGGAGGTATGTCCAGATATATGGCGAGAGGCGGATTAAAAAGCCGATGGCGAGCAAGGCGGACCAGAGTGGCGCGGTGGAACCAGCGGAGGGAATGCCGGGGCGGAATGCCCACTCACCCCGCAAAGCGAGGTTGCGCGCGTATGTTTGATGTATCCATGAATCATCGAGCGGGAAGCCAATGCCGTAGGTGATCTGGCTTGTGAGTAAATAAATAATTGCAATCAATACAACTGCGCCGGCCACGATCCATAGATCGCGGGGCAAAAGTTTATTATTGTTCAAGTTGATAGATTCGTACGCCATCATATTCACCCAGGTAAATAAATTTATTTTGGTTGTCAGGATTTTGAAATAAGTCCTTGATCGAATCAAGGACAGCCCCAGGCTCAAGCACGAGATAATCCGCGTTGAATTGATCGGCGGCATTGAGAATGGCATCTACGCCGCCATACGGAATGGAAATTGCGGAACGACCTGTTGCAAGATAATAACCAGGCGCATTGCGAACGATTACGATGTCATTATTTTCGATGCCCTTCTTAACCAGAAATTGTTCAATCGCAGGGTACAAGGCCTCGTCGCCTTCACCCCACCCTAACGTGAACAATCTGAGATAAACAACATAACTGGTGAGGGTTAAGGCGACGAGGATGAGCGCGCTTCTGAAAATAACCCGATTTTGATCATTGCCAATTCCCCTTCTTCTGAGGGACAACAGGATCGACTCAAGACCTAACGGGGCGAGCGTCCACCACATTGGCTGCAACGCCGCGCCGGCGTGGAAGAAAGCTCCGCGCGCGCCGGCGAATGGAAAAATAAATGTCATAATAAAGAAAAGGATCAGCCATGCAAGACTGGCAAGTTTTACGCGCTCGTCCTTCCAATAATAAATAATAGCGGCAATAATAAAGGGAAATACTATGATGCCGCCGTGTGCGGCAAATCCGCTTTGCAGGTTGTTGCTTAATGCCCAAAGTCTATCTTTGAAAATATGATCCCAACCGAGCGCGAGGAATGATTCTTTTGTCAGCTCTGTGGGCGGGTAGATAAATGTCTGGTCGTAGTTTCCGAGCCATAGTGCGCGACTCCCGCCTGGAGCCATGGGGGTACCATAAACTCTCATGTTACGTACATACCATGGGGACATAATAAAGAGGAAGCCGAATAGAATAAGGGTGAGGGATGAAAGATGAATAGTGAAGACGCGAAAGTTGAAGGTCGAAGGTTGAAAGTTGAAGGTCAGAGATCGGAAGGTGCGAATTGCGAAAAGGAATGTTAAGGCGAGCCAAAGCAGACCGTCACTACGTGAAAGGGTCATTAAGCCGGAGAATATTCCTAATAAGAACCAGTTGCGGATACGCGTTGGGAATTGTATAAGTTGTGTTGCCAAAATAAAATATAAGCCGCCAAAAAGCATGTACAGGCTGAAATTATCTGTCACGCCGACAAAGGGTGCGTGATAGACCGAAAAAATAGCCAGCAGGCCTGAGGTAATAGCAAGGTCTCGTCGTTGAGAAAATGTGTAAGCCAACGCAGCAGTTAGCGGAGGAATGGTTGCGGCGATCAGGAAGAAAAATAATCTTGCCGAAGCATAAGTGGTTTGACCCGTGAGCCACATTCCGAAAGCTGACACAATCGAAGCAAGAGGCATCCAGTAGCTATGAGATGGATGCGGAAGTGAGGTTGTGCCGTCTAAATAATTCCAGAGATAGGGTTCGGTGAATCCATTTCCCGTTGCGAGTTGAATCCCTCCAGCGTAGTAATAATCAGAATCAAGATAACCTGGGATGGGCTGAAAAAGTGCAATGAAGATGGTGACAAAAAGGCCGAGGATGAATAGGAAGAAATAGCTACGGAAGGACATATGGATTAGGTAATTAGGTTTTCGGGTTTAGGGGCGATTTACGAGACCACTTAAGATTCGGTGTTGATGGATTACCCACCAGCGAATCCAGTATAAGCCAATCAGGGTGGAAACGGGCAGGAAAAGGAAGATCGTCTCCTGGGTAATTGCATCCAAGCGATTAACCCCAAAAAGGTAAAGCATCCATGGAACGGCAAAAATGGCTGCCATGAGCAAAAGAGTCAAGACCCCGCCAAATCTTTGCCATCGTTCATATACAATCGCAAAGAGGAGGGCAAGCGGAATAATAAGTACAGCAAGATGTTCCATTTCTGTGCGGAAGCCCAACAAGGGAGCCGCTGAAAGCGAGAGACAGGATGCCCAGTAAAAACGGCGATTGTCTCCACTGCGCGCAATACTCCACTCGTAACCCAGAAGGACAAAGAGCACGCTGATGAATAACCATGCGGCGGCACGGCCGTGAGAGGGCCAGATATGAATAAAAATATCTAGAATGTTAAAACCAAAGTCTACCCTCAGATCGTTGACCAAGGCTCGCAGGAAAGGAATGATCCAGTTTGGATACGTAAGGAATGAAACGAAAAATAAGACGAAGCACAACATAAAAAAACCAGCAATGACACGATTGCGTTTTTGGAAATAAACACGCAGCAAAACAAGAAATAAAAATGGCGCACCGACTTCCCATTTGAAAAGCGACAAAGCCAGCAGTGCGCCGCTGAGCTCATCCATTTCAGCGCGCAATGTGATAAGAATGCCAGCGTACAAAAATCCCAGAATTATTACGGGGCTTGCTTCATAGATGGCTTGAAACGTGTAAAAGTTAAATATAGCGAAGAATACAAATAGTATGGCAAAGAGACGCGGGGTCTTCCAATCTGTAAGACGCAGGCTAAGGATGATCAACGCCAATAACGCCAATTCCAGGATCAAGGTAAATATCGCGCGAGCCAGCTGCGGATCGGAAAGAAGCGAAAATGGATAATAGAATGGGAGAATTTGAAATGGCATAACCAGAATAAAAGGCTCGTCCCCGGCTTTTGCTGAGTCTTTATAAACCAGTTGTTGAACCCGGGCCGGTACTTCAGCGCCATAGGGATCGATCTTGTCAATTAGAAATCCGCGGCTCGCAACCCAGTGAACATAGAAATCACCGCCGCCGCCTTTTAGGGTCAGATTGGCAAATACAAGCGCGCTGGAAATTATAAGAAATAAAATTAACGCCAGCGCGATAAATTGATAGTCGCGGGACGTTAATGATCTGGACGGGGGCTGAAAAGTGACGTTCAATTTATTGGATCAGATACCGAAAAATGGGACGTGTGGGTGAATTACGCACGACCTCCTTAAAACCCGCCTGCTCAAAAGCCGCGGCTATGCCGGTAAAAACAAACGGCGCAGGCTCTTCTTTTTTCGCATCTACAGGATAGCCTTCCACAATTTTACCGCCCTGACTTTTTACATAGCTGGTTGCAGCTTTTAGCAGCTCGACGGTAATCCCTTTATGACGATGTTTTTTCTCAACAAAGAAACAAGTAATTGACCATACTTCCAGATCGTCAACAGGTTTGAGCGTACGTGAATGCACAAGTTTGGGATAGGCGCTGCGCGGTTCCACTGCGATCCAACCAACGGGATAGCCTTCCGAGTAAGCCAGCAAGCCGGGTACGGTTTTCGAATCCACAATGGATTTTTGCATTTGGCGCGCACTGTTACCCGCGTTCTCGCTGAATTCCCTCCCGCGTAATTTCCAATGCATACACCAACACCCGCCGCAGGCTCCGCGCTTTCCAAAAAGCAATTCAAAATCATGCCAAAGTTTTTGAGTGAGCGGGTGAAAGGAGAGGTCCAGTTCTTCGATCAGATTTGATTCTTCTTTCATAATATTATCGTCCCTCCACAGGATGATCAAAAGCCATTTTACACGAGTTCCAATCTTTTAACTGACCGTACGTGGTTTTCATCTTTTTATGCATCCCTGAGCGGCGGAAAGTGACGCTTTGCTGACACACCTCACTGTCTATTTCTTCGCATTCTCAATCGCCTGAACCCATCCCCTCGAGCGGCTTACTGAAAAAATCATACATCCTTGGAAAATTAATTTTAATCCAGATCCATCTTATCTTGATTAATATAATGGTATCATTATTTTACTTATTGAGAATGAAAAAACCGCATCCAACTACGCCTGTATCTGCCCGCCGTCGAAGAAGTTATTCTGCCTCCCGCACAGAATCTGCTTTACCAACCCATCCCGAAGGAACCGCAGGCGCACGAGCGTCAATTCTTGAATGCATCCAAATCG
>JANODZ010000258.1:0-2357 GCA_031412935.1 Anaerolineales bacterium | reverse complement strand
TATCTACGTAGAATCAAGTGTTTAGGTTACTTGCTCAACTCTCTCGAAAGAGACTCCATCAAGGCCAATATCGCGGCAACTTGTCCGCTGGGTACATTGACGCGGTACATATGAGCAAACCCATCGCCGAGCATGATCTTTACATTTCGCCATGAAGCCAGCTGGGGTTGTATCTCACCTTGCGGCAGTAGTTTGACTGCCTGCGCCCATTGAGGGTGGGTCTTCTCGTAGTCGCCGAGCAGGTCAAGGGTCGAGGCGCGAAGCGGGAAGAGGTGAGTCGCCTCGACCCAGCGCGCATCCTGTTCCTTTTCCAAAAGCCAGCGTACAAATAACCATGCCGCTAATTGCTCTTCCTGCGTCGAATTCAAAATGATATAAGAAGAACCATATACCACCAGCGCATCTTCATTGGCGCCGGGGAATGAGATCACCTTCCATTTATCTGTATTGTTTGCGCTTGCAAATGCGCGCGCCACTTCTGACAGGTCTTCAAGACTTGCCGTAATGAATATGGCTTCGCGATTCGCAAAGGCAGTGATCGGGTCAACGCCGGCGGCCTGCCACGCGCAAGTGGATTCGGAAAGGCTGCGCAAAAATTTGAATGTCTCAATATTGTTTGGGGTCAGAAAGCGATAATCATTGCCTTCCAGTACACCACCCTCAAAAGCAAGCAGCCAGGCATAGGCGGTCATCGGTTCTGTATCCACAACCCAGCCGCCCATAAAATCATTTTTCGGCGATGCGTCTTTCAACATGGATTGTTGTGCGCGGCAGGCTTGCTGTTTAAAATCATCCGGCGCTTCAGGCCAGGAACCAAAGCCGAGTTCGCCCGCCCATTTTTCATTCCAAAGTAAAAAGCGCGCCGTGCGCTGCGCAGGGATCGCCAGGCGCTTTTCGTTAAAATAATCTTGATTCCAAAATACCTGGGGGATATCACTTGAATCAATTCCATACAACGAGTCCTGCGCATAAGGCGCCAGGTCGGTCACCACGCCCATGGCATCCCATTCCAATGCATGCTCAGGCAATGCGATCACGAGGTCGGGTTTTTCCTGGGTCGGCAGGGATGCGGTTACATTTTCATATAGATTCGTAAAATTGATCTGGCTTACCGCACTGACCACGATACCCCACTTATTATTTTGATTGAACTCCCTGACGAATGTATCAAACAAGCCTGATTCGACTCCATACCACGGAGTCGAAACTGTAATTGCCAGGCCCTTCAACGCTTCTTCATTGACCTGAAGCCTGCTCGCCAATTCGGCAGTTGGCTCTGGCTTCGGTGTTTTCGTGCTGATTTGCGTGGCGGGCGGCTTTGCTGTAGTGGCGGCGTTTGAGGAGCAGGCGTTTAAGATAAGTGAAGTGATAAACAACAGCCGGAGTATTTTTTTCATTTTTAGTTTATGGCGCCAATGTCATAAATGGGACCGGCATGAATGCCAAAACGAAGACAATGATCATCGCAAAAGCAAGCAGGCGGCGGGGCGGGTCGAGCGTGGTGATCTGATCCAATGGCTGGGCATGGACGCGTCCCAGCCAGAACAAGAGCATGGCCCAGATCCACCATCCGTTCCAAAAGAGGCCGAGCAAAATTAAGATGCCGATAATAAAAGGAAATGCTTTTCTTGACCTGTCACCAAACAAGGCATAGATCACATGTCCGCCGTCTAATGTGCCGGCCGGGATGAGATTTAATCCGGTTACAAGAATTCCAGCCCAGCCCGCAAATGCAACCGGGTGAATGAAGACATCCAATCCGCCAAAGGGAACAGGATGACCTGTGAAGAAATACTGCAGCCAATATGAAATTCCCTGCGCTTCAAGCGGGGAGGGGAGCAGCTGACCGAATGTCACGAACTTTGCGAATAGATAGATCAGAGAATTGCCTTCCAGAAATCCATTTGGGTTTGGATCAATGGTTCCCAATATGGAAAGTGATAACCCATAAAATAAAACAGGGATCGCAACAATAAGCCCGGCAATCGGGCCAGCCACGCCAATATCAAAAAGCACACGTTTGTTTTTTGGAGTGCCGCGCATAATGATGGCCGCGCCTAATGTCCCAAGCAGGCTGAAGGGAAGAGGAATGAAATAGGGTAAAGTGGCGGGGGTCTTGTGATAACGGCTCATAAAATAATGACCCAATTCATGCGTCAACAAAATGCCAAGCAGACTCAGCGCGAAAGCAACTTCAGCACGCGCGCCTTGTCCACGCGCAGGTACTGCGCGTTGTCGAAGATCGGCGTGCGGATGAACCCGGGGCACGCGGCGCTCACCTTGACGCCGAGCGCCTCGCCCTCGGCGCGCAGCATCTGCGAGAGCATGATCACGCCCGCCTTGGTCATGGCGTAGGC
>JANODZ010000257.1:0-1784 GCA_031412935.1 Anaerolineales bacterium | reverse complement strand
AAGCGCAGCTATCAAATCCTCGACTATGCGCTAACTTCCGTGTGCTGCATGACCCACCGCGGGGCCGTTGACGCTGATATGAAGACGGGCGATGGCTCCGGCCTGCGTGAAATGTCGTTTGTGACGCGCGGCGTGACGATCAAGTTCGTGGATGAGCGCGTTGACCGTGAGATGACCTTCTATTTTGAAGGCGGCATCACCGCGTTCGTCCGTTATCTTAATCGTAATCGACAGGGGCTTCACCCAGTTGTACATGTTGAAAAAGAATTGGACAACATCGGTATTGAGGCTGCGATCCAATATACAGATTCCTATACAGAATCCGTATATTCCTTCGCAAACACCATCAACACCATAGACGGGGGCACGCACCTGACAGGATTGCGTTCGTCGTTAACTCGTGTGGTTAATGACTATGCCCGTAAGAATGGCTTGCTCAAAGATGCCGATCCGAATTTTTCCGGAGATGACACGCGTGAAGGTTTGACCGCGATCGTTTCGGTCAAGCATCCTAATCCGCAATTTGAATCGCAAACCAAAGTCAAGTTGATGAATCCCGAAGCGCAGACTTATGTCACCCAGGTGGTTGGGGAAGCTTTCAGCACATTTCTTGAAGAGAATCCACAGGCGGCGAAAACGATCATTGCAAAGTGCCTTACCTCGGCGCGGGCGCGTGATGCGGCTCGTAAGGCGCGCGATCTCGTTATCCGGAAGTCTGCGCTTGAATCATTGACTTTGCCGGGAAAATTAGCAGATTGCTCTGAACGCGATTCATCCAAAACCGAGCTTTATATCGTTGAAGGTGATTCCGCGGGCGGCTCAGCTAAACAGGGACGTGATCGCCACTTCCAGGCGATTCTTCCTTTGCGCGGAAAAATTTTAAATACCGAACGCGCCCGTCTCGATAAAATCCTTGGCAATAACGAGGTCAGATCACTCATCTCTGCCTTGGGCACCGGGATCGGCGATAATTTTGACCTTGAAGGGTTGCGTTACGGACGTGTGATCATTATGACCGATGAAGATGTAGACGGCAGTCATATTCGCACGATGTTGCTAACCTTTTTCTTCCGCTATATGCCGAAATTGATCGATGAAGGTCATATGTATATTGCTCAGCCGCCTTTATACCGAATCGCTTACAAAAACCAGATAAAATATGCATATAGCGACAAGGAAAAAGATAAAGCCGTCAAAGAATATGGCAGTGATAAAGTGGGCATTCAGCGTTATAAAGGTCTTGGTGAAATGAACCCGGATCAATTATGGGAAACAACCATGAATCCCGCGAACCGCACCCTGCTGCTGGTTACAGTGGAAGATGCCGCCGAGGCAGACCGCACATTCGACATGCTCATGGGCGACGCCGTCGACCCACGTAAAAAATTTATCCAGACCCATGCAAAAAGCGTCAGGAATTTGGATATTTAGCTATCGGAAAATCAACAATTTTAGCTTGTCTGCTTTTACAATTTTGAAAGCTGTTTGATTCTAGAAAATGAGAGGCCGCACCCTGAGGTCTCTCATTTTTCATTCCCACCTTTCTTCTTTGTTATGAAAGTACTATGCCGCCGATTGTGTTGTAGAGTAAAATTTGAACATTATGATGGCTCAAAGCATGCAACGTAATTTACAAACAGGCCTTCAGCGCTACAGTCCCCTCATTAATCAATCCTTGCAGTGGATGGTGGTTGTGTATCAGGCGATTGCGGTTGTCCTGTTTATGCTTGGTTTGGTTTTGGCAAACCGTTGGCTTCAATTACCTTTCCTTGGGGCGTTCTATG
>JANODZ010000256.1:0-3875 GCA_031412935.1 Anaerolineales bacterium | reverse complement strand
GGCGGCTAAGCATGTCTGCAATAAAACAATTCTTTCAAACAAGAATCAAATTCGGCGATAATGCGATATCGGGATTATTGCTCTTTATCGGAGCGTTCGCTTCAATAACCTGGTCGGTTTACTTTTCAATCATCACGATCTACCTACCATATCAAATTGAGTTTCGAGAGGGAGCGGCGCTGGTTTTAACAAAGATCCTCTTAAACGGCGGGAATCCATTTACCTTCGAATACCAGCCGCTGGCGATGAATAATTATGGGCTGGGATACAACCTGACCGTACTGCCCTTTGCCATGTTATTTGGAAATACGCTTATTATCCACCGCACGGTATCTTTTATCTTTATATTGCTCGCAGCTATTGCCGTTTTTTGGTCGTCTTATAAAACGGGCAGGGATGCTTCCCTCGCTCTGGCTTGCGCAGCTTTTGTAATGATAGGCGGAGAAATTGAGGCATTTCCCTCCGCCATGGGGATGTTCCTTTTCCTGGTCGTTGTTTTAATCCCATTCCATCGTTCATTTGATAACACCAGCCTGCTGACCGTTCTGCTGGTCTCCATCCTTTCCTTTTATACAAAGCCTTATTTTATCCTTGGCTTCGGAATCGTTATAACCTATTTGTTTTTATTTGTGTCAAAAAAGAGGGCTGTGCTTTACAGCGCCTTATTTTTATTTCTGTTCGCGGCTTCCTTTTTAATGGTTCGCCTTGCATTCCCTTTGTATTTTATTGACACTGTGGTCGGAAATATTTCAAACACCCATAGGTCTTCTGCGCATTTGATGGAGCAATTAATACAATTATTCCTGTACTTCTATCCAGTTTTGATCGTGGTTATGATCTTATTATTCAGGGAAAACTATTTAAAAAGAGGGAGTCAGCGCAGGACGGGAAGTTTGATCAACTTCTCGGGCTGGGACCAGCCTTTAATCAGTTTCCCGCTTGGCTATCTTTTTTACTCTCTGACATGTACCTTAATGGCATTTATATTTATTCTCGGTCCGCATGTGGGGGCTTACCTGAGCTATGCTTATCAATTGCTGATGCCGTTATTTTTCCTTTGGCTCTTTCAAAAAATTAGCCGTGATAATAAATTCAGAATGGTTGTTGTCCTGCTTGTGCTCTTTAACCTCTTCATGTGGGAGAAAAGTGCATTAAACCCCGACATGTTAAAGCTTGAAGATCCAAGACCGTGGGCAAAACTACTTAAGGTTGTGGAGACCTCATCGAATATTTTAAACTCCCCGGTGGTGGCATCGAAGATGGTGGAGATGGGATTAAATCCTATTGACTCCGGGCAGACAATTTATTTCTACAATATCAAACCATACCGGGAAAATGCATTGATTGGCCCGTCTTATGCTGATATTAAATCCGCTGGACTTGATTATATAGAGAACATCGATCATGCGATAGAAAATCAGGACTTCGACTTGATCATGACCACAGACGGGGAAAAGTCGTTTTATCATGAAGAACTTATAAGCAAATATTATTTTCTGGATAAAAAGATAATTGTACAAATGCCGCACACCAACCGAAGCTGGAAAATACTCCTCTGGCGGCCGCTGGCTAAATAACCTGCCTCGCCGCTCAAAAAATAAATAATCACAGAGATTACTTTAGAAGGATTTCAAACGACCGATGAGGGCGATGTTGCCCCATGCCGTTTCTTATGAATCGATGTGAGTAGTTTATTATGGAATTAATATTGCCCCAGCCGCCAGCGGATCAAATCCAGCGGGCCATTGCGTGTGCGTATTATATGTAGCTCCGTTCAAGCCAGCTCCGCTCAGGTTTGCCCCGCTCAGGTTGGCATAGCTCAGATTCGCGTGATTCAGCTTCGCTCCGCTTAGGTCCGCTCCGCGAAGATTTGTGTCGCTCAGGTCCGCTTCTATTAAGGTGGCGCCGTGAAAATTGGCTTTGTTCAGGGTAGCCCCGTCCAGGTTGGCCTTGCTCAAATCAGCATAACGTAGTTTTGCTTTATCTAGAAAAGTTCCGTTCAGATTTGCCCCGCTTAGATCAGCTTTGCTAAGGTCAGCTTCATTAAGGTCCACTTTGCTTAGGTCACAGCCAGTGAGTTGCAGTGGTTTAGGTCCGCTTAAGAGTGCGGCGAGTTCATCTTTTGTAATTTGCATGGGCGTGCCTTTCAGAATTTTGATGTGACGCAGATCATTTTCAATATTGTACTTGTTTAAAGTCCATTGAAAATAACCAAAATTCTTCCGCCTATTTTCTTGACGCATTATCTCCTCCCGCATATAATCCCAGACATTCAGAAGTAGTAAGCGCTCAAAGACACCTGATAGAGAAGGATGTGCATGCTGGAAGCATCCGCAGGAAATCATCGCTGAAGTCGTCTGATCATTTTGCCGAAGAAAACCAGTGAAAAGTGATCAGTGATCAGTGGTCAGTAGAACGGCACGGGATTGCCCGTTACAGCATTTTAAAGAGACGTTAAAACGTTGGCATGTTCAAGCGCAATAACGTAACTGAGGTGGTACCGCGGAGTTAACGCTTCGTCCTCTTTTTGGACGAAGCGTTTTTAATTTAACATTGTAGATATGTAAACAAAGAGACAAAGGAAACATGGGTACGTATGTACCTGTCTACTTTCCCCGAGGAGCAATCATGACCAAACATGAACTACCCAAAACCTACGATTTCAAAGCCACTGAATCTCGCATCTATGCCATGTGGGAGGCGGGTGGATTCTTCAAACCGCACAATGATCCCAACAAACCCGATTTCGATCCAAAAGTGAAACCATTTGTGATCTCGATTCCACCGCCAAATGTGACCGGTGAACTGCATATCGGTCATGCCATGTTCGTCAGCGTCGAAGATCTCATGGTGCGCTATCATCGCATGAAAGGGTATTCAACTTTATGGGTTCCAGGCACCGATCACGCGGGTATTGCCACACAACTGATGGTGGAACGTGACTTGCTTAAAACTGAGGAAATTACGCGTGAAGAACTTGGCCGTGAGAAATTCATCGCGCGCACATGGGAGTGGAAGGAAAAATACGGCGGGCTGATCACGAATCAGATTCGACGCATGGGCGCCTCCTGTGATTGGGAGAGAGAGCGCTTCACACTTGACGATGGCCTGAGTCGGGCAGTTCGAGAGGCATTCGTTCGTCTGTATGAAAAAGGATTAATCTATCGCGGCCCGCGTCTTGTCAACTGGTCGCCTCAGCTTAAGACCGCTGTCTCAGATTTGGAAGTGGAATATAGCGAAGAACAAGCTACGCTGTATTATTTCAAATATAGGATCGCGGGTTCAGAAGAATTTATTCCTGTGGCCACGATCCGTCCTGAAACGATTCTGGGGGATACCGCTGTGGCAGTCCACCCTGAGGATGAACGCTTTAAGAAATTCATCGGCAAAAAAGCAATCGTGCCGATTCTTGGGCGCGAGATTCCGATCATCGCGGATGAGTATGTCAGCATGGATTTTGGTACAGGTGCGCTGAAGATCACGCCGGGTCACGACCCGAACGATTATGCCATCGCGCAGCGTCACAACTTGCCGATCATCTCCATGCTCGACAAAGAAGCAAAGGTCAACGAAAACGGCGGCAAGTATCAAGGTCAGGATAGATTTGTGGCGCGCAAGAATATCTGGGCCGATATGAAAGCCGCGGGTCTCGTCATCAAGACCGAGCCGTACACCACCACCATCCCACGCTCACAGCGCGGCGGTGAAATTGTCGAGCCGATGATCTCTGAGCAATGGTTTGTGAAAATGGACTCGCTTGCAAATAAAGGTCTGGAAGCAGTCCGCACGGGACAGATCAAGATCGTGCCCGAGCGTTTTGAAAAAGTTTATTTCAACTGGCTTGAGAATATCAAGGATTGGTGTATCAGCCGCCA
>JANODZ010000255.1:0-8022 GCA_031412935.1 Anaerolineales bacterium | reverse complement strand
GTTTCCTGGGTTGGACATACCCCGCATATGGAAAAAATCAACATGAACGCATCCTGCAGACTTTAGCGCGCGCAGAAATCGGGTTGAGCTCGGTCTTCGCGGGGCTGGACCATTTATCTCCGCGCATGTTCCCCTCACAGTCGCAAATCATATTGGTCAGCACCTTGTTGAATGATGACTTGAATATTTTGGTTCAATTACGCGGTCGCGGATATCAGGTGATGGTCATTAGCCCGGATCCTGTTAATTTTGAGCATAGGCTCTTATCTCCATCCGCTCGAGTGGATCTTGCTGCGCGGGTTATTCGTATGGAACGTGATTTATTAATTCGCCGTCTCGAGCGCGCGGGAATTAATGTTATCGAGTGGGATGTGTCCATTCCGCTGGATCAGGCTGTCGGTTCAGTCTTGATGCGCCAGAGGAGGTCATTGTGACCGTGATCGCGCTTACGTCTGCCATCATGATTAGCATGGGTTCTTTGGCATGGGGATATGCCGATGCTGGGCTTGATATTTTCGCGCGTTGGATTTTGATCTTTGGCGCAGTCTGGTTGTTCACTATCTGGCGCAATTGGAACTGGTTCTCATCGCCTGGATTATTTTTTGCGGTTCTCGCGTCTGCATTTGGTGTATGGTTTGAGGTGACGCCAGGCTGGATATTTTCCGGCAGTATCTTCGCCCTCTTCGCATGGGATATGACAGATTTTCGCCAACGCATGAATTCCATTGCCGCTGATGATAATGCACGTGGATTGGAAAGCCGCCATATCGCACGGATCAGCCTGCTTTCTTTAGCCGGGCTTTTACTCGCTTCGATTGCGATGATCGTGCGAGTTAAATTTACGTTTGAATGGGGCGCTTTACTTGTCCTGGTGATTCTATTTGGGCTCGGACAATTGGTGGTGTGGTTTAGAAAATAGGGTCATCTGGTCGGGTACATCAGGAGCGCCGCGCAGCGATATTTTTTATCAAGCGCTCCGCTTCCTTTGGGTGTTTAAAATGAATCACTTTTAGATGTGCGTATTCTGATAATGCAAAAAGGTTGGGATATTCACGCTTTTTCCTCCAATAGGTTTTGAACAACCATAGAAAAAGAGAGTCTTCAGACCAAAATTTTAAATGAATCCAAAATATCTCACGATTGCCGTTCCATAATTCCTCTTGTGTGACAGCCCTGCGGATCGTCCGTGTCAGCAAACGCTAAAAGATGACCTGCAATGGGTAATCCAACCAAATTATGGCTTCTGCCTGTTTCCAGAGAATATCGCGCACGACATGATAATTGCCTGCGATTACCCAGCACTCTGAACGCATCGCTGTTTCGACACGCTCACGGAATACCTCAGGTTCAGCCTCCACCCAGTTTGGTTCCCAGTGCAGGGCGTCCAGTTCGATAAAATCCGCGCCAATGAGTTCAGAGAGTTGACTCGCAAGCGTAGATTTACCTGAGGAGGTTGTACCTACAACCACAATATGTTTAAAAGAGAAGATGTTCATAGAATGAATGGGGGATTATAATTTGAATTGACCACCAGTCGTAAATCGTAAATCAAAAAGATGGCACCCATGTTTGATCTTCCAGATGATGAAATTCTACCCCTTTCCAAAAAGCATGTCTTTTGGACATGGTCTGCGCAAGCCAGGGTAAATCCAATTGCCGTCAAGCGCGCCAAAGGCGTGTATTTTTGGGATGTGGACGATAAGCGCTATCTTGATTTCAACTCGATGACCATGTGTGTCAACATTGGTCACGGGAATGAGCGGGTCATCAAAGCCATGCAGGATCAAGCCGCGGAATTGCCCTATGCCGCGCCGGGCATGACGACAAAGATCCGCGCCCTGGCGGGCAGGTCGGTGGCTGAAATAACTCCGCAGGGCGTGTTAAGCAAGGTGTTGTTCACTCTTGGCGGCGCGGACGCGAATGAGAATGCAATTAAATTGGCGCGCGGCTATTCAACCTACAGGGGGCTGCACCAAAAACATAAAATCCTGGCGCGTTATCGTTCCTATCACGGCGCCTCTGCTGGGGCCATGGCCGCCACAGGTGACCCGCGGCGGGTGGCATGGGAACCGAATCTCATGACAGGTGTGGTGCACTTCCTTGACCCATATCGGTATCGCTCCACCTTTCATCGCATGAATCCAGATATTTCAGAAGCGGAATTTTCGCGCGATTATCTCAATCATCTGGAGGAAATTATTTTATACGAAGGACCCGCGGCGATTGCTGGTATCATCATGGAATCGGTGACAGGCACGAACGGCATCATCATTCCGCCGCATGGATATATGCAAGGTGTACGCGCACTGTGTAATAAATATGATATCGTGATGATCGCGGATGAAGTAATGAGCGGCTTTGGCCGTACAGGAAAAATGTTTGCCATTGAACATTGGGATGTCGTGCCCGATATCATGACCATGGCGAAGGGTCTTACTTCTGCATATGCGCCGCTGGGTGCTGTGGCGATGAAGCCTGAAATTGCCGCGGCTTTCGATGAACATGCCTTTGAAAGCGGACTGACTTATACATCGCATCCCATTTCATTGGCGGCGGCAGTGGCGAATATCAATGTCATCCGCGATGATAAACTCGTCGAGCATACAGCGGGCATGGGCGCGGTCTTGAAGCGCAAGTTAACCGATCTCGGCGAAGCACATCCATCCGTTGGCGAAGTCCGCAATATCGGGTTGTTTGGCATCATCGAATTGGTCAAGGATAGAAAAACGAAGGAACCAATTGCGCCGTGGAACGGCTCCGCTCCAGAGATGCTTGCATTAAAAAAATACTGCACCGATCATGGCTTGTTTCTTTATACGCATTGGCATACCGTCTTGATCATTCCTCCTTTGATCATTACTGAAGAGCAACTGCAAGAAGGGATGGAAATTTTGGACAAAGCATTAAAATTAACCGATGAGGCTGTAAAGTAGTGATAAACCCGTTTTACGCTCTTTTGTTTCTTGTTTCAGGAGTTGGCTCGCTTATTATTGCAGCGATTGCCTGGAGCAGAAGACCCTTGGCGGGCGCAGTCTCATTGACGGTGGTTATGCTTTCGATGGTCATCTGGGCCTGGTTCTCAGCAGCCTACTGGCTGACGACCGCATCTGACGCAAAGATTTTCCTGTTGAAATTAATATTTCTAGGTGTGGTTGTGTCATCACCTGCGTTTGTGGTTATGGTATTGGAATTCACAGGGCATACAGATTGGTTAACACGTTGGTTTTATCTTACGCTAGCCATAGTACCCATAGCCGCATTGTTCTTGTTATGGACGGACGCCAGGTACGGACTTTTCTTTAATCGCATTAACATTCTCGATCCAGAAAACATTTTAAAAGGCGGAATTGGATTTTGGCTCGCAGTCATAAACGGCTTTCTTAGCATAACATTTAGTTTCGTTTTATTAGTGCGGGATTATTTCAGACATACCTCTTTTCGGCGGAAACAGATTGGCCTGATTTTGATTGGAACGAGTATTCCACTGGCTTTGAACTTCATCAGTTTGTTAAAGTTTTCGCTATTTAAGGGGTTTGACATAACCCCAATTGCATTTTCAATCAGCGGCATTTTTTATGCTTATGGGTTGTTCCCCTTCGGCATGATGGATTTGGCTCCGATGGGCCGTACAGCGGTTTTTGAAAAAATTGAGGATGGCGTTCTCGTAATCAATCGTTATGGCTATGTGATCGACTTGAATTGGATGGCAAAGTCTTTCATGGATAGAGGCATCGACGACCCGATCGGAATGCCGATGGCTGAAGTATTCGCCACCTGGATGAACGAAACCGGGTTGCATCATCTTTTGCAAACTGGAATTTATCGGGTGGAGGTCGAAGGTCCCGATTTTTATCATTATGATATTTCCGTCACTCCTCTGGTTGATTATGCCGGCGGGGTTTTAGGTCAAACCTTTATATGGCGGGATATTTCAAAGCAAAAAAAATCGGAAATTGAATTACGCGAGGCGAATATTAAATTGAAACAACAGCTCGAAGAGGTCCAGCTTCTACATGATCAATTAAGAGAATCTTCAATACGAGACAGTCTGACGGGTATTTTTAATCGAGGCTATATGGAGGAGACACTCGATCGCGAGTTTGCGCGTGCAATTCGAGAAGATACTCCCCTCAGTGTTGTCATGATCGATGTTGATAATTTTAAGAAGGTCAACGACACCTATGGGCATGCTGCTGGTGATATGGTTCTGCGAACCCTCGGTAATTTATTAGTGACAAATATCCGTACAGGCGATATTGCCTGCCGTTATGGCGGAGATGAGATATTGGTCGTTATGCCGGATGCTCTTTTTGAAGATTCGATTCGACGGGCAAAAGAGTTGGCGCGCGAATTTTCTGAAATAATATTCAATTACAAAGACACCACTTTTCGGACGACGCTTTCAATTGGAGTGGCTTCATCCCCAAACCATGCCAAGACGGTTGCTGAATTACTTCAGGACGCAGACAAGGCGCTTTATTTTGCCAAGAGTGATAACAATGTAAAGGTGCACGGCTACAACCCGCTAGAATATTATCCTGAAATTAAGTAAAATTTTCGAAGTTGAGACCCGCAGGTTTTACTGGCAATTATTATTACAATAGACCTTTTGTATATGTCGCAAGATAACCGTACAGAAAACCTTTTGAACCACTGAGACACTAAGTCACGGAGTATTTTTGCTTATTTTTCCCGGTGTCTCTGTGCCTCGGTGGTAAGGCGTTGGACTTTTGCAAGAGGTCAAATATCCAACCTTCGGGAGTGGCAATGCTCGTGGGCCTGCCAAAAGGTTTAATATAGAATAAGAGACCACAGGGATGGTGGAAGTATTTGTAAGGTCCATAAAATAATAAAAAAATGGTTTTTGATTTTTCGTTTTGAATTACTGCGGCAATTCAATAATAAATGTTGTCCCTTCACCTATCTCACTTTGCGCTTCGATCGTGCCGTGATGCGCGTGGATAAGTTGTTTGGCGATGGCGAGTCCGAGTCCGATGTTTCCTCTTTCTGTTCTGGATTTGTCGCCGCGCCAGAATCTGTCGAAGATAAAGGGGATGTCTTGCGCGGGGATGCCTGATCCTGTATCTTTGACAACGATTCGGATTCCGCTGGTAGTTGCTTCCGTTTCGAGTGAAATTGTCCCAGCTTGGGGTGTGTGCCGAATAGCGTTTGAAATTAAATTAGAAAGCACTTGATTCAACCTGTCGTAGTCTGCGCTGATTTCTCTGGAAGGGTTGGCAATGTCCGTTTGCAAGGAAATGCCGAGGGATGCGGCGTGAGAGGAAAAACTTGCAGTGAGATCCTCAATCAGATCGGCAAGCAGGAATCGGGTGGCGTGAAGCGGCAATTGCCTTGCCTCCGCCAGAGAAAGAGTCTGCAAGTCATTCACGAGGCGGGTCAGCAGTTTGGTTTCATCCATGTGTTGTTGATGTGTTCGGATGTGGGCTGATAGACACCGTCAATGATTCCTTCGAGATTTCCTTGAATAATGTGCAGCGGCGTGCGGAGTTCGTGGGCAATATCAACTGTGAGGTTGCGGCGCTGCTGATCGGCGCGTTCAAGTTCGTTGACCATGTTATTGAAGCGGCGCGCAAGCGGACCAAATTGACGCGCACCGTTTTCTCCCACGCGCGCAGTGAGATCGCCATCGGCAACAGAATCGATTGCGGAAAAGAGGTCTGTCATGGGTCTGCCGTAACGCCTGAATGCGAAGGCGCTGGCCATGGATGCGAGCAGAATAAAAAAAACAGGGATGCCGCACATGGGCAGGAAGATCCCGCCTCGCATGTGCATTCCTGATGATGGGATTGCAAGGTAAAGGATAAAGCCGATCGCGGTGACAAATAATAAAATAATACCGATGAAAAAAAATGCGAAGGGCAGGAAGAATCGACGACTGCCCCGCCAGTGTGGGCGCGGTAAATGTTTTCGGTGATTAAAAAAAGGCGGGCGGTCTTGATTGTCTTGATGCATATTTAATCCGGTTCCACTATGCGGTAGCCGATGCCGTAAACAGTTTCGATGGATGGACTGTTTGGATCGAGCTCGAGTTTTTTACGGAGATTTTTAATATGAGAGTCAACACTGCGATCTATGCTGGATGCGGCGCCGTGCAAGTCTTCAAGTAATTGCTCGCGGGTCAGGGTTTGTCCGGGATGACTGGCGAGCAGTTGCAATAATTTGAATTCATTGGGCGTGAGATGAATAGGCGCATGATTGCAAGTGACGGTATATTTTTCCGGGTCGATTTCGAGTGCGCCCACGCGAATGAAGCTGGGTGGTTTGACTTCGCCTTTGGTTCTGCGGAGTAATGCGCGCACACGTGCAACCAGTGCGCGCGGTGAAAATGGCTTTGTGATGTAATCATCCGCGCCGATCTCGAGGCCAGTAATTTGATCCACTTCTTCTGCCAAGGCAGTAAGCATGATGATGGGCACATCGCTTTCGCGGCGTAAAATTTTGCAGACTTCGCGCCCGTCCATTTGAGGGAGCATCAGGTCAAGGATAACGAGATCGGGCTTTTCGCGTCGGGCATTTGTCAGCGCAGATTGACCGTCGGCGGCGGTGATGACGCGATAGCCGTGCTTTTCAAGATAATCACGCGCGAGGCGGGCGATCTTGGGTTCATCATCTACAACGAGAATAAGTTCTGGCATGGGGAGAGTATAAGAGAGAAAGGATGAAGGCGGAAGGATGTAGGGTGAAAAGTAGAAAGTAGAAAGTGGAAAGAAACATTACTTCCCACTTTCCAGGCAAAGACTCAACTATCCTTTAATAACCTCTATAACAACCTTTCCTTTGGTGTGTCCGTTTTGGACATGCCGATGGGCGGAGGCGATCTGGTCCAGGGAAAAGGTTTTTTCGATCACTGGCTTTAATTTCTTTTGCTCAATAAGCTGTCGGAAAAAATCCATATCATTATCGTTTGGTTGTGCAAGATGTGTTTTAAATTTTTTATCTCGGATCAACATGCTAAATAACCATTGTGTCAATTGATATCTTGGTTTTAATGGATGTTCTGAAATATAGACACCATTTTCGGTTAAAGAACGCTTGCAGCTGAAATAGGTCCGCTGGCCAACGGCATCTAAAATAAGGTCATATTTTTTGCCATTTTTTGTGAAATCTTCACGGGTGTAATCTATCATGTGATCTGCGCCAAGGTCTTTCACCCAGTCAAGATTTGAGGTGCTGCAGACCGCGGTTACTTCTGCTTCATAATATCGGGCAAGCTGAACAGCAAAATGACCGATGCCGCCCGATGCCCCATAGATCAGAACTTTTTGACCTTTCTTGATTTGAGCTACATCTCTTAATGCTTGGAGCGCTGTCAAAGCTGCACACGGTATTGATGCCATTTCATTAAACGTTGAATTCGTGGGCATCAGGCTGATTCTATTTTCGCGAACGCGCACATACTCTGCGTGTGACCCGAGGCAGCTCCCGAAAACAGCATCACCAACTTTAAATCTGTTTACGTTCCCGCCGACAGCTTCCACCGTACCCGCAACATCTATCCCCAATATTTGATTCTCTTTTTTAGGTTTCATAAAACCCTCGGATAGGCGAATGGGTAAGTATCCCTTCCGATATAGATAATCAAATGGATTTACTGATGCGCTGTGTACTTTTATCAGCAATCGATCGTCATGACTATCTTGAATAGACGGCTGTTCGACATCTTCCATCTTCAAGACATCAGGCACACCGTAGGACCGGTAAACTGCAGCTTTCATGAGTTTGATCTCCTGTATGATCGGATTGGATTCAAGAAGAAAGAAGAAAGATAACACACTCTCGCTTCTTTCTTCTTTCTTCAAATACGAATTACTTGTCAACTCCTTTCTTCTTCTCATCATCCCCGTCGTGTGCGCGTTTGTGCCATTCATTGAACATGGGCGGCGTGCCGTTTTCCCACAGCGGCGCCACGCCTCGATCAGCCGCTCGTGGATGGAATTGAACTGGTCCGCCCCCGGCTGCACGTCCTGCAGCCAGAACCACTGCGTCACGGCGGCCTCGACC
>JANODZ010000254.1:0-10573 GCA_031412935.1 Anaerolineales bacterium | reverse complement strand
GTCTCACCGCGGGCAGGGCCGATGCTGCCTTAGCCGCATCCCTGTTTCATGATGGCAAGTTATTGATCGGTGAGTTGAAAAAAGATTTGCATAGCTCGGGTGTCGCGGTAAGATTGTGAAAGAGGAAAGATGAAAGAATTGCTGTCTGAAATTAAGTATGATGCGAATGGCCTTGTCGCGGCTATCGTTCAGGATGCGGAATCAAAAGACGTCTTGATGATGGCCTACATGAATCAAGAGTCGGTAAGGATTACTCTCGAAAAACGCGAGACTGTTTTCTGGTCACGCAGCCGCAATGAGCTTTGGCATAAAGGCGCTAGGTCGGGAAACATTCAAAGGGTTGTAGAAATCCGCGTGGATTGTGATGCAGATACGCTTTTGATTCTTGTCCACCCTGCAGGGCCTGCCTGTCACACGGGCGAGCAAACTTGTTTTTATCGTGAAGTTATAAAAACCGATTAACCACAAAGATACACGCAGGGTCACCAGGGTTTTCCTTTGTGTACCTTTGTGAACCAGCGTGGTCAATAATTCTTTTGGAGAAAATCATGAGCATTCAATGGCTGTTCGATGTAATCGAAGATCGCAAAAATAATCCCACCGAAAAATCATACACTTCAAGTCTCCTGGCAGAAGGCTTGCCTAAGATCGCGCAAAAAGTTGGCGAAGAAGGAACCGAAGTTGTCGTTGCCGCGCTTGCGCAGGAAGATCAACGCCTGATCGAAGAAGTCGCCGACCTCACCTTTCATACACTCGTGCTACTTTCTGCACGCGGACTTACACCCGCGCACATTTTCGCCGAGCTGGAGAAGCGCCATAAATGACTAAGATTATTTTGTTGGATATTGACGGCGTGCTTGTAAATCCAGGTGGATATCGCGCCGCACTGCGCGCCACAGTCAACCATTTCATTCAACCCTATTTTGAAATTGACGAAGAAACATTAACTGAATTGGAACGGCGGGGAATTTCAAGCGAATGGGATATGGCTCCGCTGTTGCTCGCTTCCTACTTTAATTCGATCCTGCTTCAACAACCCATGCATTCCCTCCCCCAAGAAGTTTCCGCTGCCGCGCATGAAATCCAACTTCAACGTAAAGTGAATGCGCCGCCTCATTTATCTATCCCCGAGTTTGATCTGGTAGCAGGGCAATACCCGGCCGAAAGCGCATTTCACGCAGGCTGCTTTTCATCC
Source organism: Anaerolineales bacterium (assembly GCA_031412935.1). Taxonomy (GTDB): domain Bacteria; phylum Chloroflexota; class Anaerolineae; order Anaerolineales; family Villigracilaceae; genus Villigracilis. The sequence goes on along the minus strand of JANODZ010000254.1, from coordinate 9,378 downwards.
ATTCCATACGAACTGCGAAAAAACTTATTAACACAAACCCGCAGCGTTCATGCATCACACGCCATGCGAACGATTCAGCACTTCACCCTTGGCAGTGAAAAATTTATACAAACTTATAATCTGCCTGCAGAATTTGAAACTGAATCATATTTACTCACCTACGATACATCCAACATCAACGACGAGATTCGTGCAACACTCCGCCAGCCGAGTGTTCACCTCGCCGCGTTCACAGCAAGACCGTCCGCGCCGCCATCTGAAATTGCAGAATCAATTGTCGGCTATGCTCCCGAAGCAGAGCTTGCGCTTGAGTTAGTCCAGCTGACAGACATCCCATTAATCGGATTTGGGAAATTGGAATATCTAGCATCCCAATATGGGCTTGATCCTGCAACCTTGGTCAAGCCATCGCCTGTGCAGGCATTGACCGCCACCCTCGCCGCCTGGACAGGCGAAGAATGGTCATCGCTACAAGCTGCCAATCATTGGCGCGAAACAGGCATCTTGAATGAGGCGTTCAACCAATTGCCAAAATCATTTGAGTTAATTGTTGTGGAAGATACAATGGGCGGGATTCGTTCGACGCTAATGGCGGGCAAGATTCTTCAACATGCAGGAATGGATTTGATCATCCGTCCACTTGGTCTCACATCCGGTAATTCAGCAAGAGCCGCCGCGTTTCAGCAAGCTGGGATTCCATTTTTTGAAGATTGGAATTCCCTGGTCAATGCATCGGGGTTGTAACGTCTAAAAATTGAAGGGTGCCCATATGGACACCCTTCAATTTGTGGAATCAATTCATTCACACATCCCGCATTTTAAGTCACATGCTCAATAAGGTAACCTCTGCGGTCCCGACGGGTCTCGGCCCCGCGGAGCGTAACTATTTTTCCAACTGACGATGAGTTGAATTATTGAGCCATTTTAGGCTTTTTTTATTGCTGACTCATTCTAATGCTGGGCTATAGGGATTGTCAAGCAAATTACGGGGTAATGTTTAAGTCGAGAAAAAATTTGCTGTGTCACAGGAAATTTGAATAGCGACCTGAACTAGACTGGATCCAACTATGCCTTGCTGTATTACTCAATATGTATTTATTTCACAAATATGGAAAGAATGAAACTCCTGACAATAAATACGATCATTACGCAATGTTTTTTGATTTTGGGCGTGGTGCAGGGATTCCATAAAGCATCCCATCGGCGCTAATGTCTTCATCAACATCAGGCCAATGGACGCCATGCCCATCTCCGATAATTTCGTAGTGTTCTCTTTGTTCAAGAGTAGCTTCGGATAATCGCCATGACCAGACGAGGGGCACACTGATTGTGCGCCCGTCTGTTAATTGAGCGATGATAGAATCGTCTGTAATATCAATGTTTTTAATTCTTGTATCGAGTTTAACCACAGTGTTCATGCCAAGCCTCAACTATCTTCTCGTGATGAATATCAATCAAGGAGCGAATACGATTTAATTCTCCAGGAGCATACCTATGGTTCAGGCTTAAAGTTGTAGGATCAAGCCAGAATTTGCAAATCATTTTTTCGCGTTATACGTGGACGTGCATCGGTTCATTACAGTCAAAACTGTAAAAGTAGAAGCGGTATGGGCCGGGAATTCCTTTGACTGTAGGCATATATATGTCTAATTGGTGTTTGTTAGATTTTTGTGAGTATACCATTGCTTCATTTTTACGATGTTGGCTTGTGCTGGTTGCTGGTACAGAAGTACAGAGTCATTTATCCGAAATTGGGAGGTGAGGAGTAATATATTTGTTTACCCTCACCTCTTACATTCCTTAAGAATAGCAAAATGGACACAACCCTTCACTGGCTACAAGCGCGCATCAAACATTGGACGAAATCCGCATCCACTATAGTTAGTTGAAAAAGAAGGAATGCTGGTGTGGCTTTCGTAGCCGAGTTGAGTTTATTCCGAAGCAATTTGAACTCTTGGAGCGCGGGTTCGTTATAAAATGCCCGATAATGGAACCCGCAGTGCGTAACTATTTTTACCCCCTATTTTCACGCTAAAATTGGCTAAAAACAACAAAAAAAACCGCTCTTCTAGGGCAGTTTTTTTGTTTACGCTTTCTGCGGTCCCGACGGGTCTCGAACCCGCGATCTCGGCCTTGACAGGGCCGCATGTTAGCCACTACACCACGGGACCAATTTACGTAGCGGGCGATAGTTTACCATGGCGGTATGTCTATGTCAATACGCACCTCCACTATAGAGTGCGGGGTCAGTGGGGGTTTTTCCGGTTGGGTCATGGATATAGACCCAATCTCCTTCAACAGCCCAATTATAGAGCCAATGCGAATCGCCAACGGATAAATTTATACATCCGTGGGATTGTGGATAGCCAAAGCGCGTGCGCCAGTATGCGCCATGCAGAGCGCGCGCGCCATCGAAATACATTGTCCACGGAACATTATCAAGATAATAAAAATCGGCCGGGTCGTTGTTACGCATCGTTTCAGTTTCTTTCTTTTGATAGATTTGAAACACCCCCGGGCGTGTCCAAAATGGCTCTACTCCGCTGGCGATGACAGTTGCAAAAACAAGCTGATTATTTTCGTAGACAGCAAGAGTTTGTTCAGCAAGGTCAACATCAATCCAGCGCCTGGATGCGATGCCTGGCGCAGGGATTGTATTTACGATTACACGCGCTACTTTTCGGCCTTCCAGCCATTGATCCGCACCGATCATATACCATTCTTCATTTTCAACAATTTGGGTATTGTAGATCGTTACAGTTTGAAAAGGATAAATTTGTTTTCCTGTTTTGCCTGAATTGTAGCCTGCTGCGGTCATAACGGGGATCTGCTCGAAGGCCCAGCCAAATGAACTACGCGGATTTGATGTAAAGGCAAGCCCCTGGAAATTTGATATTTCACTAACCCGCGCACCTTTGCCCGCTATCCATCCGCCATTTTCCATGCGATAGTAGACTCCGTTTTGTTCTACACGCTCAACATATGAAATGTAGACGAAGCCCGGTGGAAATTGTTGTCCGCCGGGACCTTTTTCACCTGGCGCACTGTAGATGGGTACGAAGTCATTGTCAAGATGGAAATAATGATAAGGAAGCAGGGTCAGGTTTGGGTCAGGCTTTGAAACCGGCAATGGCCGCGGGGGGAACGTTATACCGAGGCGTGCCAGATTTGTCAAATAAACTGAAGGTCCGAAAGGCAGGCAGTCATCTTGGGCAATCAGATAAACGCCAGGCTCACAGACAATTCCGCCGCTTTCTGATTCAGCGGGAGGAGCAGCTTCCTGCGCTGTAGCAGTATGTGGAAGAACAAAAAGGATGCAAAATATAACAAAGAATACTGTTATTCTTTTCATGACTGTAAATTATAGCATGCGGGTAGTTTACTGTTTTGTAAGCTATAATATACCGAACTTGACACAATGAAAGCCATGTTCTAAAATAGTGATGCCCTTAACAAAGTAATCGACTTCAAAGTTAATGGTGTTCCGCATCCCCTTAGGAGGGCTGGTTGTCAAAAAATCGTTCGCAACAAATGGTGGATCGCTTGCGTGAACTGCAGGCATCCTCACCTGATATTGAAGCATCTGCATTAGTCAGCGTAGACGGGCTTAGTATCGCTTCTGCTCTTCCGCAAGGCGTTGAAGAGGATCGCGTTTCAGCAATGTCTGCGGCGATGCTTTCATTGGGTGAACGAATTGCAAGTGAGTTAGGCCGTGGATCCCTTGAGCAGGTTTATATTAAGGGGTTGAAGGGTTATGTGGTATTGATGTCAGTGGGTACTGATGCTGTTCTTACTGCACTTACACGTGAGCAAGCCAAGCTGGGTTTGATTTTTCTTGATATGCGCCGCGCCGCCGAAGATTTGGCGAAGTTAATCTAGTGGAGTTGTTATGAGCCCCCTTCAAAAAAGTGGTTTGTATTACCCCAATAAATTTGGCATGATTACCATCAAGTCTTTGGAAGAAGTGATGGGCAAAAATGGTTTAAATGCCATCTTGAATTTGGCGGGTTTAAATAATTATATTGAAAATTATCCCCCTGATAATCTCGAGAAAGGTTTTGATTTTTCCGAGCTTTCCGCAATCGGCTCTTCATTGGAGGAAATGTACGGTCCGCGGGGCGGGCGGGGGCTTGCTCTTCGTGCGGGACGTGCAACTTTTTCTGATGCGCTCAGGAATTTTGGTGCCTTGGCCGGCGCAGCGGATCTGGCATTTGTTGTCCTCCCGCTTCAATCCAAGCTGAGAATTGGTCTGCCGGCTTTTGCAAAGATCTTCAGCCAATTAAGTGATCAGCAAACCACAGTCGAAGAGAAAGATACAGAGTGGATTTGGACGATCCACAAATGCCCATGTTGTTGGGGGCGTACGGGCGCAGATAAGCCTGTTTGCTTCGTGGCAGCAGGATTATTACAGGAAAGTCTTAAGTGGGTCTCCGGCGGTAATGAATTCCGTGTAAATGAATCTAAATGTATCGCCATCGGCGATACCATTTGTGAATTTATCGTACAAAAAGAACCCATTTCATAGGGTTTATTTAAAGGTCTGGTGTGACAGACATTAAGTCAAAAATACTTATCATTGAAGACGATCTTGACGTGGCTGAAATGCTAAACGCATATCTTAGTGTTCAAGGCTACGACGTATTTACTGTCAATTGGGGGGAAGATGGTGTGCGTTCCTGGCAGACCATACATCCAGACCTTGTAATTCTTGACATCCGGCTTCCTGATATTGACGGATACGAAGTAGCGCGCCGCATGCGTGAAGATCGCCGTACCGCAGATGTGCCGATAATTTTCCTTACTGAAAAACGTGACCGTTCAGACCGTTTGCGGGGTTTGGAGATCGGCGCGGATGATTACATCACCAAGCCTTTCGACGTGCAGGAATTACGTTTGCGTGTTCGTAATACGCTAAAGCGCGTCAGTCAGGGATCGTTGACCAACCTGATCACGGGTCTTCCTGAAGGCGCGCTGGTTGATGAAAAACTTTTGGAGGCGCTAGGGAAGGACGGCATCGCTGCATTATTTATTTCGACCGAGAACATGGATTATTTTCGTGAAGCCAATGGCTTTGTGGTGTCGGATGATGTATTGCGCGCAATCAGTTTGATGATCGTGAACACCCTGCGTGAAGTCGACGGACCCGAAGATTTCCTGGGTCATCTGGCCGGCTCGGATTTTATCCTCCTTCATCATCCTTCCAAGCTTTCGGCATTGAGTGAAAAACTTCGCGCCCGCCTTGAACAATCCATCGAATATTTTTACCCAATTAAGGAACGTGATCAAAAGGTAAAGAATGAAAACCGCCTGGGGGTGAAGTTGGCTGAAATTACATTCTCAAAGGAACAATTTACTGATCTGAAACAGCTTAAGGCAGAGTTGGTGCGCCAAAAAAAATAGGAGTTTGTTTGCGTATTACGATCGTCACACCCACATATAACGAAGCGGAGAACCTGCCCAAACTGGTCTCCGCTTTATTTTCGCTCCCGCTTGATTTATGTGTGCTGGTTGTGGATGATAACAGCCCGGATGGCACAGGTGCCGTGGCAGATGAACTTGTTGCCAGCTATCCCGGACGTGTAGAGGTGCTTCATCGCCCTGCCAAGTTGGGATTGCGCTCGGCATATTTGAACGGGTTTCAAAAAATATTGGATAGCGATGCGCAGGTCATTGTCCAAATGGATGCAGATTTTTCACATGACCCGGCCGTACTCGTGGATATGGCAAACCTGCTTAAGACTTGTGATATCGTGCTGGGCTCGCGCTATATAAAGGGCGGCTCTGTGGATGAGCGTTGGTCGTTTTGGCGTAGGTCTCTTTCAGCTTTTGGTAATTATTACGCCCGCACAATCTTGAGATTACCCTTGCAAGATATTACCACTGGCTTTCGTATGTGGCGGCGCGAGACCTTGCAACAAATACCTTTCGAGCGAATTCAATCAAACGGCTATGTTTTTCTGGTGGAAATGATATATCTTGCGCATTGCCTTGAGTTTAAGATCGGCGAAACTCCCATATATTTTGCAGATCGTCGTTGGGGAAAATCAAAAATGTCACTCAAGATCCAATTGGAAGCGGCTTTGCGTATCTGGCAGGTGGGTTGGCATTTTCGTGATTTGAAGAAGGCAGGCAGGGCCGGCAGGTTGTAAAACGGGTATTAATAAATTTCAAAAGCCGGAAGTGCCTGATCACGTGGGTTTACCACAAAGTCTCAGAGCCACGAAGTCACCAGGAAACCTTTGAGACTTGGAGTCTTCGTGTCTTCGTGATTACAAAAGCCCATTCCATTAGCCACTCCCAAGAGCTTCGCCCTACCCAAATCCCTCACAATCTGATAATATACATCCCGCACGCCGACCTACCGACTTCATGCCCTCGGCCTTTTCCCTGGCGGGGGTTTTTGTGTGCTTTACGAGTGTCAAGTACCGATCCGCGAATGTGAACGATACGACTACCAAACTATCCAACTACCAAACTACTGGACTAAAACAAATGCAAATTGTAAGAACTGACCTCCGTAATATCGCTATCATCGCCCATGTCGATCATGGCAAAACCACACTCGTAGATGGATTGCTCGGTCAATCACATACTTTCCGCGAACATCAGCATGTTGAAGAGCGCGTGATGGATTCGAATGACCTCGAGCGCGAACGAGGTATTACCATCCTTGCGAAAAATACAGCCATCACATTAGATGACCCCGTTACGAAACAAGTTGTCAAAATTAATATCGTGGATACGCCCGGCCATGCCGATTTCGGTGGTGAAGTGGAACGCGTGATGAATATGGTCGATGGCGTTTTGCTGCTGGTGGATGCAGCCGAAGGCCCCATGCCGCAAACACGTTTCGTGTTAAAGAAAGCGCTCGCCATGGGACACAAAGCCATTGTTGTCATTAACAAGGTGGATCGCAAAGATGCTGAACCCGCGCGCGTTCTCAATGAAACCTTTGATTTGTTTATTGAACTTGGCGCTACCGAAGAACAGGCAGATTTTCCTGTAGTTTATGCTCAAGCCACTGCTGGAAAAGCAGGTCTTTCTGCCGATCTTAGCCCAGATCTGCAGCCCATGTTTGACACGATCCTCAAGCATATCCCTGCCCCTAAAGTAGATCCGGATGCTCCTTTACAAATGCTGATCACTGCACTTGGATATGATGATTATCGCGGTGTCACAGCCATCGGGCGTGTTTTTGCAGGCACGATCAAGGTCGGGCAAAAACTGACTCGTATGAAATTAGATGGTACCAATTTACCTGAAACCGCGCGTTATTTATATACCTTTAAAGGTTTGAATAAGGTCGAAGTGGAGGAGGTTCAAGCCGGTGATATTATTTCATTGGCAGGCCTTGAAGGGATCGCCATTGGCGAGACCCTTGCGGACCCGGCGAATCCAGTCGCATTACCGACCATCAAAGTGGAAGAGCCAACTGTCCGCATGACGTTTGGTGTAAATACATCCCCCTTTACTGGCAAAGAGGGCATTTGGGGCACATCACGCAAACTGCGTGAACGTTTATATGATGAACTTCGCACCAATGTTTCTTTACGCGTGGAAGATACCGATTCCGCAGAAAACTTTTTAGTATCAGGCCGCGGTGAGTTGCATTTGGGCATCCTCATTGAAACGATGCGTCGCGAGGGGTATGAATTTCAAGTATCACGCCCTGAAGTAATTTATCATAGGGCTGAAGATGGCGCCATGCTCGAACCTTATGAAGAAGTGCATGTTGAGACCAGCGCTGAAACTGTCGGCGTTGTCGTGGAAATGCTGGGAAGCAGACGCGGTAAAATGACCGATATGCATGATGCAGGTCAGGGAATGACGCGCATTATTTATATTGTTCCGACACGCGGTTTGCTGGGTTTTCGATATCAGTTCCTCACATCCACCCGCGGTGAAGGCGTAATGCATACAATATTCCACGGGTACGATGAAATGGCCGGTCCGATGGCATCTCGCGCGAGGGGTTCCATTGTAGCTTGGGAAGCTGGTTCGACCACTGCTTACTCACTGAAGAGCGCCGAAGAACGCGGAGTTTTATTCGTGGGCCCGGGCGTGATTGTATACGAAGGCATGGTGGTCGGCGAAAATGCGCGCGGCCAGGACATTCCTATCAATGTCTGTAAAAAGAAGCATCTTACCAATATGCGGGCATCAGGCGGCGATATGGAAATCCGCCTGACGCCTCCGCGATCGATGAGTTTGGATGAAGCGATCGAATATCTTTCAGACGATGAATTGCTTGAAATAACCCCTGAGAATTACCGCATCCGCAAGCGTATTCTCGCGACCGATGAACGCGGCAGACAATCGAAAAAAGTGAAGGAACAAAGCGGGGAAGAATAATCTTTTTTCATCAAATAAAAATTTCTCGTTTCCACGACGGATACGAGAAATTTTTTTATGGGCAGGTTATGTTTGCAGCCTTGCTGTCGGTTTCCCCGATCAAATTATAGGCCCGGATTTGATACCCGACACTTTGCCCTGAAAGTAAAGCGATGGTCTCGCCAAAAAATGTGGAGCCTGCAGGTAATTCGGCTATGATTTCGCCATTTCGTAAAATACGGTATCCTGTTTCATCGCTGGATTTATCGTTCCAGGAAAGTGTAATATCTGCCTGTCCGGATCCATAACAAAAATAGGTCCAGCCGCTTCCTTTTAGGAATGTTGGCGCTTCAGGTGCGTTTCCTTCCGGTGTTGGTGGAGCAGTCACGGTCGGGATTGCTGAAAAGCTGCCAATCGGCGTTGCAAATTCTCCGGAGAGCCAACACTCGCCATTTTTGGTGGAGACAACCCAATAGTTCGGCTGGAAGAAGCCGATGATTTTAACCGACTCTTTTGGAAAAATCTGTATTACACGTTCGTAATTTGTGCCAGGGCCGGTTCTGCAATTTGTTACATCGCCAACACTTGCGCTGGCTTGAGAAAAAGTCGGGGTGGCTTCCAGGCCGTTGATTGGAGGACTCGCAAGCGGAGTCGAAATCTCGTTATTGAGTACAGCTTGAATCGTTAATGCCGCCGCTGTGGCGATTTGCGTATCTGATGATTCTCCGGCTGGCAGATTGCAGGATGAAATGAGCATTACACCCGCAAGTATCATCCCAATAATTTTCTTCATGCTGATCCTCTAAAGATTGGTTCGGCTTACGAAATCTTTTTGTGCGCCCGTCCGCCGATGCGGAAGAATTGCACGCGTCCTTTTTCATCGCGAATGAAATCCCCAAGCGCATTTTTCAGGGGTTCATCCAATCCTATCGTTTGATCTTTTTTATAAAGTCCGATTCGCACCGGCGGCATGGCTGGCCCAGGCAGGCTATCAGGTTTGGGAAAGCCGCCCAGCGGAATGTGATGAAAAACGAGATAGCCGTTTTT
>JANODZ010000253.1:0-3397 GCA_031412935.1 Anaerolineales bacterium | reverse complement strand
GCACGACCGCCGAACCCACTGCCCAGTATTTAGGATATCTGGTCATGCAAGACATTGTCAGGAATCCGCCATGGCTTCTGCCCGTCACAGCAATTTTATTTTTGTCCGCCAGACCATTTTCGATTAAATATTTTACGCCCGCCGCGCAATCATCGCTGTCCAGGCCGCCCATGTCGTAGCGGCTGGCGTTTTGCCATTTTTTACCATAGCCGGAAGAGCCGCGATAATTTGGTGCAAGCACAGTCCAGCCGCGCGAAGCCAGATGACTCATCATCGGCTGCCAAAGAAATTGATACAACCAATTCGGTCCGCCGTGAATATTGATCACCGCGCGGGCGCTGTTCTTTGCGCGGTATAACAAAGCGGGCACTTGTGTCCCGTCTTTGCCTGCGTAAAAAATTTCTTCCGGCAGAATAAACTCAGAGCCGCGTAAATCATCGGGCAATGAATTTGTGAGTTGCTGAATCGAATCGTCTTCAAAATTTATTTTCCACAGGTCGCATGGATGGCCTGTATCTTCATAAAGGATGACAACGCCATTCTCAACAAAGCGCGGATAGTAATGGACTCCATCCCCGATCTTTTTCTGATTAACGCAGCCGCTTTCTTCCTTAAATTGGAAGCTGGTTCGTGCCCCTTCAGAATGTATCCACCCGATCGATTCTCCGCTGCGCGCCCAGGCAGGCTGTGTATCATCACCCGTGGATTCATGGACCCATGTAATTTCCTGGGTTTCAATATTGAATAATCCAATGTCATGCCATTCAGCATGTTCGCCCGAGAAAGCCAGAAATTTAGAATCAGGCGACCATGCAGGATTCTGCGCGTTCAATAAATGACCATTCATTTTTAATTGCGTTGTATTAACTTTGACCCCTTTGCGCGGACGATTGACCGGCATGACATAAATACTTCTATCACTCGCCGTAGACTCAGCTTCAATGGCGATCCATTGACCATCAGGTGACCATTTCGCGTCCCAACAGGGATGAAATACATTTTTCAAAATGCGGCCAGTTGTGCCGTCTACGGGGAGCAGGTGCAATGCAAACTGCCCATGCTTGTCGGAGAGCACAGCCAGCATTTGGCAATCGGGTGACCACGAGATATTCGGTTGATGCGCGTAGGCAATTTGGGGTGTTAAGTCACGACAAGTGTGAGAGTTGAGATCATGAATGACGATGTGATAAGACTCACTGCCATCAAGATCCATTGCGTAGGCGAGCATCCTGCCATCGGGAGAATGAACGGGGGAGAATTTGCTTCCTTGTTTTTGAGAAACAGGCAGAGGGTAGGGCGAAGCGTCTTCGGCGTTGAGTAGTATTTCGTAAAGTTGCCATTCTCCTGTTTTATTCCATGAAAAAACTAAATTCTGTCCGTCGGGTGAAATGCTAAAATTTAATCCGCTGTCTACATGCGGGACGCGCAGAAGGTCGGAGAGTTTGAGCATCATTATGCGGGTTGAAAATCCTCAAGAATGGGCAATTGTTCGATGCCTGCTTTTTGGGCGAGGTCGAGCATGAATGTGTGCAGTTGGGATTCTTTGATCGGATCAAGTGCGGGGCGTTGGTAAGATGCGAGCAAATCCTGCACCATCAATCTTGCGCGCGAGAAAGTATCCAGCGAGCCTGCTTTTTTCCAATCGCGCATCGAGTCGCGGTCTATCACATTGGAGGGTAGATGTTGTTCTTTGCGGAAGAGATTCATGGTGACCCGCTGTTTGAGAAAATCTCCGCCCTTGAAATTTATATTTTTATCATAGAACTCTGTCGCCAGTGTTTCTGTATGCACTTTGACTCCTTCGAGCATGCGTTTTGCCATTGCAATTCCCTCGGCGTCGATCACAAGTTTTTCAGCGCTATGACAGGAGAGAAAATCCAGCATGCCTGAACCGGAGATCATATTAATGCCGCTCAGCGCGCCGATCATCGAGGTGATACCGCTTTCCAGCCCGGACTGCGCATCAACAAGTTTTGAGTCTGATGCGCCAAGATAAGCATGGGTGGGCATCCCGATGGATTTTGCAACCTGTGCGTAAGAGCAATCCAACATGGCGGTTTCCACAGAGCCCATCGGGGTGGCTCCTTTTTTCATATCGAAAATGCAGGCCGCTCCACCCCAAACCACCGGGGAGCCCGCTTGTGCGAGTTGGTGGATGGTAATGCCCGCCAAACATTCTGCGGTATGTTGTGTGACTGTGCCGAGCATGGTCACAGGAGCGGCGGCGCCCGATAATGGAACAGAAACAATTTCGGCAGGGATGCCCGCGCGCGCAAGCGCGATCAAATTACCCGATGCAAAGTTGCTCCAGATCAGCGGGGGAGCGGGGCACACGTCGAATATAGCGCGTGGTTTTTCTCGAGCGGCTTCATGTCCGCCGGCGAGTATGGCGAGCATGTCTATCATCTCCGTGACCGTCTTATTTGTGAATGCGCCGGTGACAATTGGTTTTTTTGAATATAAAAGTGCCAGATACAGACGGTATGAATCCTGAATGTTTTGAGGTACATCGTGACAGACCACCGCGGTCGATTGCGCGTCATATTGTGATAATTGTTCTGCGACTTTGATTAATTTAATTAGATGGGTAGATTCGGTGGTTTCGTGCTCAAGCGTTTCAGGATTGAGCATGGCAATGCCGGAGGAACCCGGGTCAAAGTGGACGGCATCGCCGCCATATTTGACTGTCCGATTTCCATCGTAATCATAAAGATAAAATTCACGCGGCGCGCTTTCCAGGGCTTTGCGGACGATCTGTTCGGGGATGTGCACAACATTCGTTTCAGGGTCTACCGTTGCACCCGCGGAGCCAAGCAGGTCCCGCGCCTCATCATTGTTGACCTTAATGCCCGGTTTGAGCAATAGTTGGTAGGCTTCATCAAAAATACGGGCGATTAAATTGTCATCAAGTAAATGGAGTTTAGGCTGCATAAGATACCTCTAATAAAATTAATTACCGCGTCAAAGAAATTAAAAAGATTGCGGGCGGCATGTCCTCTATTTCATAACGTGCAACCTGCAACATTCAAAGTTAATTACTGATCTGCTTTGCCGACTAATTCCTTCGCAATTTTCACAGCGCCAATGGCATCTTCTGAATAGCCATCCGCCTTGATCTTCGTGACCCAGTCTCTTGTGATCGGCGCGCCGCCAACCATTACTTTGATGCGCGGGCGTAAACCTTCCTTGTCCAACTCTTCGATCACTTCGCGTTGACGCACCATCGTGGTTGTGAGCAATGCGCTCATCCCGATGATGTCTGCATTGATCTCGAGCGCCTTGCCGATGATATTCGCGGCAGGTTGATCCACGCCCAGATCAACGACTTCAAAGCCGGAGGCGCTTAACATGGTGCCGACGAGAGTCTTGCCGATTTCATGAATGTCACCTTCCACTG
>JANODZ010000252.1:0-3035 GCA_031412935.1 Anaerolineales bacterium | reverse complement strand
TCGGTTTTTGGCTGGCAGCCTTCAGCACCGATGGCCATACTCCATTCCTGAAGTATATTTTCTGGATGAGAAAGTTAATCATAAATTGGGACTGAAACTTTTTCCTCAAGGCTGTTCGGTATTTCTTTTGAGTCAAAGTGGATGGAAACCCGGCCTGCCATTCGTTAAGAATCACTTCCGCGGCGAGCTGGGCCGATTCCAAAGCATAATCAATCCCTTCGCCTGTCATTGGATTGACCAGTCCGGCAGCCTCCCCCACAACCAGCATCCATTCGTTGCCCCCAAGGGCTGGTGAAAAATCCGTACGAAGCGGGTAGCCTTTGATCGGCGCGACTTGATGAGCATTTTTCAAAATGCGCCGCAGGTAGGGGTGTTCATCAATAAAATGGCGCAAGAGCGATGCCTGCGAAACAGATTGCTCCCGGAAAAATCCACAACCGATGTTTGCCGTTCGTTCGCCAGTCGGGAATACCCAACCGTATCCAGGCATGTCGATTCCATCGAAGAAAAGCATGATGGAATTTTCAAGATCATCGATATTGTCAAAATACGCACGCGCCGCCAGATTCACGGGCGGGCTTTTCTTTAATAACCCAAGTTTTTGCAATAAACTGGTATTTGCCCCAGTTGCGATCACTGCCAGGGCACAATCTATCGTCTGCTCATTTTCAATTTGGACGTGTACACGCTTATCGCCAGAACGAGAAATGGCTGCGACTCTTGCTTTTGGGATAAAGTCCGCGCCTGAGTCGACGGCATGTTGACGCAAGACGTTGTCCAGTTGCAAACGCGGCATGGTTAGAATGTAGTTGGGTAAATCCTTGATGTGCTCAAGTTCAAGATTAAAGGTAATTTCATCCGAATAACGTATTTTTAACCCGGAGCAGTGATACGCGCTTTCTTCGATCTGTGGCAGGACCCCCATAGTCTCCAGGGTTTTAATTGCGCGCGGCGTCAGGCCGTCTCCACAGGTTTTGTCACGCGGGAATTCAAATTTATCCAATAAAGCAACTCTCAACCCGCCTTGCGCTAAAAAGTAGGCAGCTGCTGACCCTGCCGGACCGGCGCCAACCACTGCAACATCATACTGTGCTGCGGGTTGTTGCGTTGAAAAATTGCTCATGACATCCTTTTCCTCTGCAATTCAATATTCATTGTGAGCGGGGAGATTCACTAAAAAATTTGGTGTTTCCATTTTGCATGTTTTTATATAATAGACCTCTTGCATAAGTATTTGTAGGGCGGGTTTTCAACCCGCCACAACTCACGTCATCAAAAATTGTCAGGCTACAAGCCTGACCTACTTTGGACTTTCGCAAGAGGTCTATTATTTTATCTTCCTCTTCATTTCCTTGATCTCTTCTTCGCTCAGTTCAGGCAGATTCTCTGTGCGTTCGATGCCCAAGGCCTTGCGTTGTGCATCGCGCCACATCTCAAGCCTTGCAGTTACTTGGGCTTCATATCCCTCTTGCGAAGGAGTATAGAAATATGTGCCTAATAACCTCTTTGGCAAATATTGCTGCGGCGTGAAGTGACCTGCCTGCTCGTGCGGATATACATAATCTTTACCTTGCCCCGTTGCGGCGGCATCGCGGTTACCGTCTTGCAAATGGCGCGGCACGGAGATTTGTCCCTCTTCCTCGATCTTCTTCATGGCTTTGAAATACGCTCCTGCACTGTTTGATTTTGGCGCGGTGGCGAGATACAGAGTCGCCTCGGCGATGGGATAAATGCCTTCGGGTAAACCGATGTAATCAAAAGCCTGAGCCGCTGAATTAGCTACGACCAGCCCCATCGGGTCGGCTAGGCCAATATCTTCACCAGCCAGAATAATCAAGCGGCGGATGATGAATTTCGGGTCTTCCCCGGCATAGATCATTTTTGCGAGCCAATACAAAGCGGCATCCGGGTCAGATCCGCGCACAGACTTGATGAAGGCTGAGATGGTGTCGTAATGCGCGTCACCGTCCTTGTCGTATAAAACCGCGCGGCGTTGAATTGATTCCTCCGCAACCTCAGATGTAATATGAATCACGCCGTCTTTATCCGGCGCTGTGGATTCAACTGCGAGTTCGATCGCATTTAAGGCGTTGCGCGCGTCGCCGGAGGATACTTCAATTAAGTGAGAGCGGGCATCAGGGTCAAGGGTGATGCTTTTGTTTCCGTAACCGCGTTCCTTGTCGGTCAGTGCGCGGTCAATTAATATCCCGGTTTCTGTTTGATTTAAATTACGTAATTGAAAAACACGCGAACGGGAGATCAGCGCTTTGATCACTTCAAAGTATGGATTCTCCGTCGTCGCACCGATCAGGGTAAAGGTCCCGTTTTCAACGTGGGGCAGGAGCGCATCCTGTTGAGCCTTGTTCCAACGATGGACTTCATCCACAAAAAGAATCGTGCGCAGATTGTGCAGTCTGCGGCGTTCAAGCGACTCGTCGATCACGACTCGCAAATCCGCTTTGCCGGCCAGGATGGCAGAGATGGTGGTAAAGTGGCTTTTCGTAGTGTTGGCGATGACTTGCGCGAGCGTGGTCTTGCCTGTGCCGGGCGGTCCCCACAAAATAATGGACGAGAAAAGTTTATCCGCTTCGATGGCGCGGCGCAGAAGTTTTCCTTCACCGACGATGTGTTCCTGCCCAATATACTCATCCAACGTGCGCGGACGCATACGCGCAGCAAGCGGCGCTTCGCTTTTCAGGCGTTCGTGCAAGGCATGGTCGAAGAGGTCATTGGACATGGGACGGATTTTATTAGAGGTTTGGATATCCGAGATAACTTTTTTATAAACGATCTTGTATTTAAATGGAGGAGGTTTTATTTCCATATGCCCCTCCACCAGGCTGGGGTTGGACATTCCGATTATACATGAATGTGAACAGGGGCGATTTTCGAGACTTACAAGACATGGATATATTTATTTCGCTCCGTACAAAAGCGAGTAGAAATGAACCTTGCTCCTTGCGCCGTCATCGGCGCAAGATTTACTCGCAAAACACCGCCGAGGACGGCAGCTTGAGCAATAGGCTTACAACACA
>JANODZ010000251.1:0-5534 GCA_031412935.1 Anaerolineales bacterium | reverse complement strand
AGTCAAAGGTCTCAAAAAGGAAATTTCAGAAGGCGATAAATCAGGAGCGCGGACTTCAGTCCGCTTGCTTCAAAAGTTGCGGACTGAAGTCCGCACTCCAAGGAATTTCATGAAATACAAAATCACAGTCAACAATAATTTATATGAAGTTGAAATTGAAAATATCAATGTACGGCCTGTCATTGCCATCATAGACGGGGAACGGTTTGAGATAATGCCTGAGAACGCTGGTCAGGTTGAATCATTAAAAAAGACGGATACGAAAGCGGCGAAAAAACTATTTAATCCGAACCCTGCTTCAGTCGCCAAATCCTCCCCAAGTCCTGCTATGAGCGGTAATGCAATCATTGCTCCATTGCCTGGAATCATTGTTGAAGTTTTTGTGAAGACAGGCGAAAAAGTAGAGGCGGGACAAGTGGTGGTGATCATTGAAGCGATGAAAATGAAAAACAGCATTCGCTCGATATACAGCGGAACTGTGAGTGAAGTGTTTGTGAGTCCGGGACAAAGCGTGGTACACAAACAGGTATTAATTAAGTTTGCAGATTTGGGCGGGGCTTCATGGATCTAGATTCACTACTGCCCGAATTATTGAAAGGCTTTACACATTTCACTTTTGGCAATGCAGTGATGATTCTTGCCGCGTTATTATTAATTT
The DNA here is from genome assembly GCA_031412935.1 of Anaerolineales bacterium. GTDB lineage: Bacteria > Chloroflexota > Anaerolineae > Anaerolineales > Villigracilaceae > Villigracilis. Next base: position 4,876 of record JANODZ010000251.1, on the reverse strand, counting down.
ATCTTGCAGTCTACAAAGAGATTGAACCTGTCTTGTTACTACCGATCGGGTTCGGATGTTTGTTGGCAAATATCCCACTGGCTGGCATGACCGCCGCGGAGGGAATGTCTAAAGTTTTATATGATGCGGGTATTAAAACAGAATTATTTCCATTGTTGATCTTCATCGGCGTTGGCGCAATGATAGACTTCTCGCCGTTGCTCGCACAACCGCGCATGGTCTTACTCGGCGCGGCGGGACAATTTGGCATTTTCGGCACATTAATTTTGGCAATTGCATTGGGCTTCCCATTAAATCAAGCCGCCTCCATAGGAGTGATCGGCGCAATTGATGGACCCACTTCCATTTTTGTAGCAACAAAACTCGCGCCTGAATTGCTTGCGCCGATTGCGGTAGCCGCATATTCATACATGAGTTTGATCCCGATCATCCAGCCGCCGTTGATGAAATTGCTGACGACAAAAAAAGAACGATTAATTAAAATGGAATATGCGCCAAAACCCATTTCAAAAATGACGTTGATTCTTTTTCCAGTAGTGTTAACTCTGGTGGTCGGTTTGCTTGTGCCCGAAGCCACACCCTTGATCTCAATGCTGATGCTGGGAAATTTGCTCAAGATGTCTGGCGTAGTCGATCGATTAAGCAAAGCCGCAGAAAATGAAATTATCAATATCGCCACGCTGTTTTTAGGCTTGGCAATCGGTTCTACCATGAGCGCGGTTTCGTTCTTGAATTTAGATACAGGCAAAATTATGATTCTGGGATTATTTGCCTTTGTGCTGGATACAGTCGCTGGATTATTATTCGGCAAATTGATGTGCTTTGTATCAGGCGGCAAGATCAACCCGTTGATCGGCGCGGCGGGAATCTCCGCGTTTCCGATGGCTGGTCGTTTAGCCGCAAAGACTGCCCTGGACGAAGACCCAGATAACTTCATCCTGATGCATGCGATGGGTGCGAATACAGCAGGTCAACTGGGGAGCGTGATCGCGGGCGGGATTTTACTTTCGGTTGTGAGTAAGATATTAGGGATATAAAAGAAGTGAAAAGTAAAAGGTGAGAAGGAATAGGAAAGACCATAATCTTTCTTCTCATTTCTCACCTCTTTTTACACCGATGTGCGCTATAATTTAATTTGTCTGACAACTTCAATCAGGAGAATCCCATGACCACCATTGACCTGACCATCCACAAAGACCGCCGCGCCCGCGCCATTCAACGCGCAAAAGAAAAAAACATCATCATCCCTACTTATGCACAGATGAAGGACCCTTCAAAGATCCCTGCAAAAGTTAAGGGGGAATTGAAGAACATCGGACTCTGGGATATTCACCCGCGTAATCTGTTTCGCATCAACTGGCACAACCAACCCAGCGCATCTGGCGGGACCTTTGGCGGGGTCAACTTTCTGGAGCTTCCCTCCTCGCTGACAGGAGTCAAGGCGCGCATACTTGTCGTCGTTGGCAAATGGTTTCCGACTGGCGCGCATAAAGTCGGGGCGGCGTTTTCTTGTTTAGTGCCGAGACTGGTCACAGGTCAGTTTGACCCGACGACTCAAAAAGCAGTCTGGCCTTCCACTGGAAATTATTGCCGCGGCGGCGCATATGATTCCGCTTTGCTTGGATGTGAATCCATTGCCATCTTGCCTGAGGGCATGTCTAAAGAAAGATTCGAATGGCTCGAAAAAGTGGCGGGTGAAACGATCAAGACGCCGGGCTCCGAATCCAATGTAAAGGAAATCTTTGATAAATGCTGGGAGCTGAAAAAATCGGGTCAGGATTTAATGATCTTCAACCAGTTCGAAGAATTTGGAAACTATCTCTGGCATTACGAAGTGACGGGCCACGCGATGGAAGAAGTGCTGAAACAAGTTATGGGCAAGGATGACCGCTTCCGCGGCATGGCCTCTGCGACGGGTTCGGCAGGGACAATTGCCAGCGGCGATTATCTCAAACAAGTTTACCCATTTAGCAAGATCATCGCGAGCGAAGCTTTGCAATGCCCGACACTATTGGAAAATGGCTTTGGCGCGCATCGCATTGAAGGCATCGGTGATAAACATGTGCCGTGGGTACATAACACAAAGAACACTGATTTTGTGACCGCCATTGACGATAATGCGGTGGTCAACATTGCGCGCCTGTTCAACGAAGAAAACGGACGAGCCTATCTCGCAGAAAAAGGCGTTCCTGAATCGATCATCTCCAATCTCGATCTCTTGGGCTTCTCTGGCATCTCGAATGTACTTTCCTGCATCAAGGTCGCCAAATATTATGAGATGGACGAAAACGATGTGATGATCACCATGCTGACCGACTCGATGGAACTCTATCGTTCACGTCTGCATGAAATGCATCAGGAATCTGGTGAATACAGCGAACACAACGCCGCCGCCGATTTCGCTCGCTATTTGCATGGACAGTCCACCGACAACATGCTCGAGTTGACCTATCCCGAACGCCGCCGAATCCACAACCTGAAATATTACACCTGGGTCGAGCAACAAGGCCGTACATACGAAGAAATTCAACAGCAATGGTATCAACCCAATTACTGGACCGATGTCCAAAAGCAAGCCGATGAAATTGACGAGTTGATCGTGGAATTCAACAAGGAAGTTGGGATAGCTTGAATCGAAGTGACCCTCCCTTTTTAACAGGTCACTTTCAACCCCAGCATCAATAAAATAATCACCGCCATATGAATGAAATGAAAAATATTTTTATTCATAAATCCGTATGATAATTTTTATTGGCTCACGCGATATCGGGATGAAAGGGCTCAAGGAAGTGGCATATGCCCTGGCACCGCTGAATCAAGCCGAGGCGCGGGAGATGACACGCAAAACGTGGGCTGGGAGAAAATTAAAAGGCTTCCGCAGTGTTAATCCCGTTGAATAAGAATCTGTCATCGATGTTTTGATCAAATTATCCTTGCTTGCTTTTGAACATCTTGAAATTGAAGAAATCGGGATCAATCCGTTGTGTGTGTTAAGTAAGGCGCGATGGCGGTGGATGTGAGAATTAAAGCGAAGGCTGTTGAATAGCCTGAAGAAATGCTGTATAGTATTTATAGCAATGTTCAATTCAAAAAGGAGAAATACCATGGCAGATAGTGTTTATAAAGTGATTGAGTTAATTGGCACGAGCACGGAATCATGGGAGAAAGCCGCGGCGGCGGCAGTGGAACGCGCCGCACAATCCTTGCGTGAGCTGCGCGTTGCGGAAATCGTCGAATTGGATATGGTGATCGAAGATGGCAAGATCAGCGCGTATCGCGCCAAAATAAAAGTATCCTTCAAGTATGAAGGCGGATAAATAGGACCCATGCGGGCAGGAAGATAGGTCAATTCAATTTTCTTAAAATTCTTGAGGGTGCAATACGGTAAAATTGCGCCCATGTCTATTTTATTGTCCTCCCTCATTTATTACCCGATCAAAGCCTGCCGCGGATTTGACATCACTGAGGCGCGCGTTGAACGCATGGGGCTTGCCAACGACCGCCGCATGATGGTGGTTACGCCCGCAGGTGAATTTCTCACCCAACGTGAATATCCAAAGCTCGCGCTGATTACGCCCACGTTGAAAAATTATTCGGTCACACTCTGCGCGCCGAATAATGATTCAATTCATTTTACGATTCAAAAAACCGGGATAGCAACGCAAGTAAATATTTGGAGAAGCAAAAATGTGAATGCAATGGATCAAGGCGATGAAGCCGCGCAATGGCTTTCAGATTGGCTCGGCCTTTCGGTGCGCCTTGTTCATGTGGCAGATGGAATCCAACGCAAATTAAATCCGGATTTCGCCGTCAACGCAGACGACCACACCGGATTCGCAGACGGCTACCCGATCCTGATCCTCTCCGAAACTTCGCTCCAGGACTTAAACTCGAAACTTGATTCCCCACTCCCGATGAATCGCTTCCGCCCGAACATTGTTGTCAAAAACTGCGAGCCATTTGCAGAAGACACGTGGAGGCGCATCCGCATTGGCGATGTGGAAATGGCGCTCGTCAAACCCTGTCCGCGGTGTGAAGTGACAACGATCGACAAAGAAACTCTTGAGAGAAACAAAGAACCGCTCAAGACATTGGCCACCTACCGTAAACAAGAAGGCGGCGCGATGTTTGGAATGAACGCCATTCCGTTGAACGAAGGTGAAATTAAAATTGGTATGCGCATGGAAGTTTTGGAGTAAATATGGAACGAACAATTATTGATATTCTCGGCTGGGCTGGCACTATTCTTTTTCTATTTACATACGGGTTGATCTCTGCCAAAAAAGTGGAGGGCGATTCCTGGTTGTATCAGGGATTGAACATCATCGCAGGGACATTTCTTATCATCAATACTATTTATCTGCGAGCGTATCCCTCCGCAGGATTAAACGTCGCCTGGGTCGGAATCGCATTTATCACATTAGGTCGTAAGGTCTGGACAAAGAATGGCTAGTGTTACGCGCAGAGATTTTTTAAAACTGAGCGGCACTGCGCTGCTTGCCGCGCTTGGAATATCCGCGGTTAAATTCATCCCTTTGCAAAATGAACCAAATTTCAGCGCCCCATTAATCTGGCATGGAAGCCGTTCATACAAGCAAATGGCATTTACTTATGATGATTGCTATTTGTTGAATAAAATGCAGGATCTGGAAATTCTTTTAGATAAATTCCCTGAATTTAAAGTGACCTTCTTTCCCATCGGTATAAAACTGCTCGACCTCGACCAACAAGACAAAGGCATATGGATGCGTCTTGTGGAGAAAGGTCACGAAATTGGCTATCACACCTTTGACCATGTCAACCTCGGGGTCATGTCACCGGCCGGCGCATTAATGGATTACGACAAGTGGCACGGCGCATTAACTCAAGTACTTGG
>JANODZ010000250.1:0-2355 GCA_031412935.1 Anaerolineales bacterium | reverse complement strand
GATCGAGTCGCTGACATTCGTAAAATCAAATTCGCGCGTCAGGGTCATATCCGACTCGTTACTAAGATTTGTCACAAATGCAAATACACCTGAATTAGGGTCAGCAGGTAACATGCGTACAGCCGTCGAGCCTGTGAAGGTGAGCGTATGATCGCCTGCGCATGAGATATTAATATAGTCTATGCCAAATTGATGAACATCACGCGTCAACGCCGATTGTGGACAGGTGGATATCCTTTCTGTGTCTGAAGTCTGTGGAGCATTCGGGTAGTTATGATAAATATAACGCCCATCCCCCACCTTGTCATCCTGCAGATATAAAGCCGCAGCCCAATCCATAAATACGTCATCGGCATTAATTAACTTGCCCGTTTCAGGGTCGATGGCGTTAAGCGTCTTGAGGGTATCATCCACACTGGCGAGATCATTCGCAGGGTTGGCGGTCAATGCTTTTGTGGCTTTTTCACCAAATCGATCGAGGAAATAAGTGAGATATAAGAAGCTCTGCCCATAGTGTGAACCAAAATCAGGAGAGTCGTTCGTGGCCCAGTCATTCAGCTGCAAGTCCGGTGATTGGACATAAGAATAATCCGCACCGCCGACATTATAGCCATTTACAAATGCTCCGACTTCCGCAAATCCCTCATTGATCCATGAAACATCGTTACGGTCATTGTGATTTTGGATGATATGGACAAACTCATGCGCAAGCGTACTATAGGCATAATCCTCGCTGAGAGGTTGAGAGTCAACCAGCACATACCCTTCATGTGAATTGGAGTATTGTTGAACAATAGGATTGTATGCATCGGCTGAAGAAACATAACCGCCAATACTGCCGCCGAGCTTGCCTGTGTATAGCAAATAAATATGCGGGTCGTTATCCACACCGGGAGTCCACTCATTACCAAAGAATTCGCGATTGGTTGGGATGATCTCCTGGTCGAATTTATCCATCAAGGTTTTCATATCGTTTTCATTCACTCTGTCAGGGTTCTCCGCCCAAAAGTAGGTCAGGGGCGTGATGTTAAGCAAAATCATTTCAACTTGAGAATGTTCATTGGTGTCTGCATTGAGTATCCAAAACTTCTGCCGTGTGCCAACCGTTAAAGGCACTGCCGGCGCAGACAGCGTTGTTGGAATATTACACTTATCCTGCAAACGACACGCCAGCTCATAGACATCATTTTCAGGGATGATTGACTTATCCAGCGTTTGAATGGTTTCCTTTGAGATCGTATCTGCCGGCGGGCGGAAGAGTTCCGAGTTACTGGTCGGTGTGATGCCATCAATGGGAGGGATGGGCAAAATGGGATCATTCGTTAGGGTTGGAACAATTTGTGTAACCACATAATATCCATACCCGCCCATCCCAACGACAAGCGCACAGATACAACACAATAAAACCACAATTCCTATAACGATAGCCGAAATACCTGATTTTTTACCTGTCTCATTATTATCCATTATTATGTCCTCTGGTTTTTAAAAGATTGCCTCATGATACCGCTGATAAGGAAAAGGATGAAGGGGAGGGAAAGGATGAAATATTAAGAATGAAGGGGAAGAAAAGGATGAATTATGAAGGATGAAGGATGAAGGATAAAAAAAGGACGAAAGAAGTTTGCACTGTCCTTCGTCCTTCGTCCTTCGTCTTTCCTTACGCATCCACTTTTTGCTTTGACTTCTTTACAGGCGCGGCTTCTGTATGAAATACGATCTTGTTATCTTTCACATCCAACATCACCACCACGCCATCCTTGAATTTTCCACCGAGCAATTCCACTGAAAGCGGACTCTCAACATATTTCTGAATTGCGCGTCTTAAGGGGCGCGCTCCAAAGGCAGGATCAAAACCTTCCTTGGCAAGCCAGATGCGCGCGGCATCACTCAATTGCATTGTAATGTTGTGCTCATTCAAACGGTCTTGTACTTCCTTCATTTGCAAGACCACGATATCTTCCATTTGTTTAATGGTTAGCGGCGAGAACATGACAGTCTCATCCACACGATTTAGAAACTCCGGACGGAAGGCGCCTTTGAGCGCTTTCTCAATTTTTTCGTGCATGGCGCGTTCATCGCCATCAGATTTTTGGGACAGGAAACCAAGGGTGCCGCCCTTCGTCACGTATTCAGTACCCAGATTCGAGGTCATGATCAGCACTGTGTTGCGGAAGTCGACCACTTTTCCCTGGCCATCCGTCAAGCGGCCGTCATCCAAAATTTGCGACGGTGCTGTCGACAGCGCCAAGACCAGCGTCGAAGCGGTGCCCGTCGATCCCTTTGGCGTGATGGGTGCGTGGTCCCTGCAGCGCAACGATCTCAACAACGCCTTTGACGGCACCCAGGTCACGC
>JANODZ010000249.1:0-8199 GCA_031412935.1 Anaerolineales bacterium | reverse complement strand
TCCGAGTACGGGAACCGAAACCACTTCTGATCGAGCGGCTCGACGAGGCCCCAGGCCGCCGCGGCAACCGCGCCGGCCACGACAAAGGGGGGAATCACGACCGGTAGGATATATAAAGCGCGATAGATTTTTTTGAGCCATAACCCCTCGGTGTTAAGGATCGTGGCGATCAAAACTCCAGCCGGCACATGCAGCATGACATTGCTGAGCGCCCACCAAAAGTTGAATTCAAGCACACGGAAGAAATTAAAGTTTTCGACGGGCAGTGAGCCTGTGAAAATGTCGATATAATTTTTAAAGCCGACAAATTTTAGCTCCGGTGAATTCAAACCAAGCAAAAGGTCCTTGGTTTCAAAATTTGTGAATGATATGATGACTTGGTAAATTAATGGATAGAAAGTAATGATCCCCATGATCAGGAACGCCGGCACAAGATAATAATACGGGAGCAGGCTGCGTTGAAATTTTGCTTTTTGAATTTGTTTGTTTGCTAAATCCATGATCGTTTCTCCGGATAAGAAGAATCATTTTGTGTAGGAGCGGACAGGCTGATGATCCCGTCCGCTCCCATATCATGCATTACTACATTATAAATTTATTTTGGTTTGGTTGCGCCTTCAAAACCAGCTTTGACCCAGTCCGCGGCAGGAGTGCCCGCTTCGAAAACCTGGTCGGTTCCGCAGAAGTTACCCCAATAGTTACCCATGGCCTCCACCTGCGGGCGGAAGTATGCGGTAGCAAAGGCGTCTAACAAACCCTGGATCAGAGGATCGGTAACTTCAACAGTGTTGTTTGTAGGAACATGACCGGCCTCGTTCATCATAGCAGTCTGAGCGGCAGCATTGGTTAAATAAATAGCAACTTCAAGGGCGGCTCCAGGGTTGGTGCTATTCGGGTTGAAGTAGTAACCATCAACGCCAAGAAGCGGGTTGGAAGCGCCGCCAGGACCGGCTGGCAATGGTGCCACAGCGAGTTTATCACCCAGCGCCTTGCGGTAATCGCCCATTGCCCAGTTTCCATTGGTGATGGCGGCCACTGTGCCTTCGGTGAAGGGAGCGAGACCATCGGAGTCATTCTTGGGCCAGCTGTTGCTCTTTGAGATCTGATAGAGATCGTTCAGGTACGAAACAGCTTCTGTTACCTTGGCTTGGTTGGCTTCATCAACGACGAAATTGAAATCGGCATCAAAGATCTGACCACCGAAAGAGCCAAAGAAACCATACTCGTGATAACAACCGTATGAGATGGAGATTGGTGTGCCGCCTTCCATGAGAGCCTTGAGCTCGTCAGTGGTGGCAGGCGGAGTCGCGATCATGTCTTTGTTGTACCAGAAGGCAACAGCTTTCAAGGATTCAGGAACACCATACAATTTGCCATCGTACATCATGCCGCCTTTGGAAAGGTCGCTGTAGTCAGCAAGTTTACCTGCTGCGAGGTCGGTAATGTCCATGATCAAGCCGCCGCGGACTTCACCACCGAGGTTGTCGTTGGGGGCGATGAACATGTCTGGTCCGCCGCCGGCAGCGACATCAGTCTCGTATTTGGTGAATATGTCGTTGAAGGGGACTTGCAGAACGTTGATCTTGTACTGGGGCATATCAACTGCGGCTTGTGTGAGAATTGCAGCCATGGCTGTTTCTTCGGCAGAGCCGGTGCCATAAGCGTGCCAGAAGGTCACTTCAACGGCGGGAGCTTCGGTCGCAGCAGCGCCACCGCAGGCGGTCAGCGCTAAGCCGACGATTACTAAAAGGCTGAACAAAAAACTTAACTTTTTCATTACTCTTCTCCTTGCATAGTGTAGTTTGGTTGATTTTATTGAAATTTGCCGAACAATTTTACCAGTCCACAGAGCGTTTGATTTACTAGGTATGAATGATCACCTCCTTATATTATCGTTATTCTGTTGCGGCTGCTTGCGGTGACAGGTGTCTATTAAAGTATGCTTTATACACTAGACTTGACAAGCCTCATTAGACTATCTTCTTTGATAATAGCATAATGTCAAAATTAATCAAGTGATTTAATACACTATTTCTAAAAATTCCCACCCTGAAATAACTAATGGTTGGGCACATTTTTATTGTGCGCAACCATTAGAAAATTGAATATACGTGTAGTTTGGTTATCTTACCGCTTGTTCGGTCTCTGAATCAAAGATGTGGAATTTGTCCATATCGAAGATGAACTGTGTCTGATTCCCGATCCGTAATTTGGAGCGTGGGTCAACCCGGCCGACATAAGTGTTCTTACCGCTGACAAGATAAAGAAGAGTCTCATTGCCCATCAACTCGGTCACATCTACCTTGGATGATACTTTTTCGCCGTGGATGTTTTGTGGGGCGAATTCAGGATCGTGGATATTCTCAGGGCGAATGCCAAAGACCACTTTCTTTCCATCCATACTTTTGTATTTCCCTGTAAGGCTTTCGGGGATTTGTACTTTGAAATCTTCCGTATCAACGAAAAACTTATCGCCATCCTTGGTTATTTTGGCGTTGAAGAAATTCATGGCGGGTGATCCTATGAAGCCAGCCACAAATAAATTGTTGGGGTAGTCATACAAATTTTGCGGCGTATCCAATTGCTGTAATTCGCCCTTATTGATGACCGCGATGCGGGAAGCCATCGTCATGGCTTCAGTTTGATCATGGGTCACATAAATAAACGTGGTCTGCAAACGCTGGTGAAGTTTGCTGATCTCAGCGCGCATTTGTACGCGAAGTTTTGCATCCAGGTTGGAGAGTGGTTCGTCGAATAGGAATACCTTCGGCTCGCGCACGATGGCGCGCCCAACAGCCACACGCTGACGTTGACCGCCGGAGAGCTGGCGCGGCTTGCGTTGAAGCAAATCTGTTATGCCAAGAATTTCGGCGGCCACACCCACGCGGCGTTTGATTTCCTCTTTCGGAGTTTTACGCAGCTTGAGACCAAAGGCCATGTTGTCATAGACCGATAGATGCGGATATAAAGCATAGGATTGGAATACCATGGCAATGTCGCGATCTTTTGGGGCAATATCGTTAACAACGCGATCTGCAATTTTTATTTCGCCGCCGCTGATTTCTTCCAAGCCTGCGAGCAGGCGCAAGGCGGTGGTTTTTCCACAACCCGACGGGCCGACCAAAACGAGAAATTCCTTATCCTGAACCTCAATGTTGAGGTTTTTGATGATCGTCAGCTCGCCAAACTTTTTATGAATGTTCTTAAATGTTACGCTTGCCATGGGTTCCTCCAGTTTTATAATATAGTGATCTAATTATAAACCCGGAAATTCCGCCATACAATGACGAGTTTTCCAAATATGAAGGAGAAAATTCTATTGCACAATAGATAAATCATAAAAAAGCAACATTGTCTTCCCATACTTTCTTCGTTCACCCTCAACCAGATTTTTTAGCTCCATCTTTTCATACTCTTGCGGGTCAATTTGCACGATCACGGTTCCAGAATTTGTCAGCCAGTTAATATGTTCATCCACCAATATCAACGCTTGCATCCACAGGTTTTTATATTGCGGCGGAGCGATATAAATGTACTCAAATTGCCTGTCTGCGAATGCGGATAACAAGCTGAACGCATCCCCTTTGTGAACTTCGGCTTGATTGCTGAAGCGGCAATTTGCGAGATTTTTAATGATCGTTTCAACTGGCGCTCGGTTAAGATCCGAAAAACGCACAAAGGCCGCACCGCGGCTTAAGGCTTCGATGCCGATCGCGCCTGTTCCGCCGAATAGATCCCACCAGGTTGAATCGTTCACATCTCCCTGCAGGATGTTAAACAACGCCTCCTTGACACGGTCCATCACGGGCCGTGTGGTATCCCCGGGCACAGATAATAATTTTTTTCCTTTTGCTGTTCCAGCGATGACTCGCAGACTCATTCCACGCTCCTTCTCGCTGTGGTCAGATTTCCATGCGACGCTGTGATGGGAACTACACAGCCTGTGCCGAGGATAAATCGTTCGCCTTTTGTTTGTTCATGTGCATCTTGCGCTTCCTCTTTAACTTTGGCTGGATCCTCGAGAACCAGAGTGTCCTGTCTCAAGCCTCCGCACAAGACCCCCTTATAGAGACTCAGCGCTTCCTTCAAGTTTGGTTGTGTCTCGCGGTCATGCCAGTTTATGATTTGAAAATTAAGATTGCGCAGCAATGAGAAGTATACGTCTTTGCCATGTAGATGAAGCATATTGCACCAGAGGTTTTTGGTGTGGACCAATGCTTGTTGGTCATAGGGCAATCCAAATTTTATGTATTCGTCAATAGATAACTGGCTGGCTTGAGCATGCTGGGCGGCATAGAAGATGCCGTCCACGCGTGTGTCGCAAACGGATTCTATAAATTTTGTTGTAGTTTTTGCGATGGTCTCCAGGCCTTTCATCACGGCTTTGGGATATTGCCTGATGTGCGCGATCAACATCTCGTTTCCCGCTAAATTCTTGGCTTGAGCCAGCGGACTAAATATAGTTTGAAGCAGGGGAGTCTGCTGGCTGAGATTCTGCCGAATGAGACGGAGACAGGTCAACTGTCCAGCTAGATGCGGGGCAGTTGGGTCAAGCACGGGCAGCTTTTCCCAGTCTGCAGGAGATTGTATGATCCGCTTTGTGTATCGTCGGGAATCTTCGGAATCTCCCATCCATTGATCTTCCACGCCCCAATCTTTTACAGCATAAGAGGAGGCAGGCGTGACTTTAACGATATCGAAATCATAGGTTTGTTGGAAATGCAAAGTGGATGCGGCAAGTGTCTCGGGATCTTGATCGTCGACAGGGAAGTGACGCCAAAGCGCAATGGGGATGCGCTCGGTTTTTTCACCCTTAAGACAGGCTTGTATTCGCTCACGATGAGAAGTCATGGGATCTTTTTTATCTGACAGAATGCAGCGCGGCCTCGGCTGATTTGAACGACGACGGGAGCGTCTTTGAATGTTTTGAGATCTTCATTTGAGCGTGTGTTGACGAGTACAAAATCACCAGGCTGAATTTTCGCGAACTCTGTGCGGTAATCATGAATGGTTATATTTTCACCTGCATAATACGCGGCGATGCCTGGCTCACGTTTGACAAATAGCTGGGCGATAGGTACATTAAATTTTTCGATGGCTTCTCTATAGCATGTCAGCCAGTATTCTGTTTCATAAGTACGGAAAGCGCCGCTTGTGCCGCCGGCAAATGAATTGTAATATGCGTATTCATATGGATGAAGTTGGATGGAGCTGTAAATGGAAGGTGCGAGGAATAGGCTCAAGAGCACTAAAGATCCTGCTCGATTACTTATTACATCAAAAATTTTTTCAAATGCAAATCCCGCAAAGAGGAAGATCGGCGGAAGCATAAAAAGAAAATGACGAAAACCATCGTACATGGGCGGTTTTCGCAGGATAACATATGCTGAGGGGATGATAAACCAGAATAAAATAAGCAGGAGTGTGAGTCGCTGTTGATTATTGGATTTCCAAAACCCGATCCATAAGCCGGCCGTAAATAATATCCATACCGGCTCGGTGAGTGTATAGCCGAGCAGTACGGGTAGATATCTCCGTGGAAGTTCATCGGCTCGATAGATTTGACCATTGAAAAGTACAGTCAAATGGGTTGGGTTATCGGACATGAATCCAAAAACTTCGATAAATTTATGAAGCGGGTTAGTCCATAAATATGGCCAGAAAAAGAATGTAACAATAATAGTGAGAATTAAATACGCAGAGAAAGTTTTTATCAAGTCAGGCAGAGTGATCTTTTTTATCTGGCTGACAGCGTAGATACCGACCAATAACCCCGCCAGGGGTCCCAGCACCCGTATCGACGTGGCAATACCGAGGAAAAAAGATGCCAAAAGGGTACACCAAAAAGATTTCCTAGAATCATGCGGGTCGGTCGTTAAATAATCCACCATCTCAAAGCCAAAGCAAACGGCTCCGAGGAAAAAAACAAGAAAGGGCGGATCTTTTGGATTTATGAAAGCGTGTCCCCATAACAATGGCTGCCATGCGAATAAAGCGGATGCCGCGAGCGCGGCGAATTTGGTCATCCAACGTTTTGATAAACGATAAAAAAGATAGATGCCGAATTGAAACGTAAGGAAATTAATAAGATGCCATGCAGAAGCATTGTCTACATCAAGACCCTCAAGCAAGGATACAAATGGATGCGCGAGCAGGATATATGCAGGACCGCGGTTGGCATGGTCTGATCCACTGGAGCCAAAGGCGTTGTTTAAGTTAAAATTTCCGCTAAACCATTCTTGAGGTGAGTACGCGTAGCCGAGCGATTCGGCGTAATCATAAAAGAGCGGCTCATCCCAGGCTAAGCCGTAATTTTGAAAAGTAAATCCGCCAATGACAATGTTGACGATCAATAAAATGAGTATGGGATCTTTGCGGATTATTTGCATGTTGGGAATTGGTTTATGTCCGGAGTCAATCAGCAGCCTGGCGCTCAGGCGTGAGTTATCGTTTCAAAAGGATCGACTCAAAGATCTAAGCTTGTTTATTTTTGCGAAATTCGATACGCCTGTCGTTTTTCAGCCTGCTGCATGCGTTGTTTTTCTTCCTTGGTAACTGTGAGTAATGCGGGCACCGAAGTCGGCTGTCCATCATCGTTCAAGGCAACGTAAACCATGTACGCTGTGTTCGTGTGCATGCGTTCGCCAGTGATCGGATTTTCAGCGATAACTTGAACTTCGGCTTCCATCGAAGTACGACCTGTATACGTCACCTCGGCAGTTAATATTACCAAATCTCCAATTTTGATCGGCTGGCGAAAGGTCATAGAGTCTATAGCCACTGTGACAACCTTCTTCTGAGCATGGCGCATGCAGGCCAGCGCACCGGCTTCGTCTACAAGTTTCATGATCCAGCCGCCATGAACGTGGCCCAAGGGGTTGGCGTGTTCGGGTTGCATCAATTGCGAGAGTGTCACCCGTGAACTAAGGGTGGTTTTTGGTGATAAGTCATTTGTCATATCAAAATTTAATCCATGTCTTCCCGCTCGGTACCGGAGTCTAATGTGTGCAGGCGTTCTGAGGCATCCAGTAAAACGTCAATGGTTGAATGGTTTAGATCAGCCATCATGGGCGGCAGGGGAACGGTTGCAGGTGGGTACACTTTTTCAGGGGCAACAGGCGGCGGGATGCGCGGTTTAAGCGTGGAGGTTGTGCGTTTGCTTACAATGCGCGGGTCCTTGGTTAAGGTGCCGACGAAGTTTCCAAGTACGGAATAGACTTCGTTTTTGGGGGTGACAAAACCAATCCAATCCCCTATCCGATTATATAAGTATGGGTAAAGCAAAAACGCTTCCGCATCGCCTTTACTGGTGTAGATCGCGGTAAGCACAGGTTGTTTATCGTTCATGATAGAACCTCACTTGAATGGTCAATGTCATTATAAGTCCAATAGCGGTTTATAAAAAAATTCCAAATCAGCACAACTCCAACGGCAATTGCAAGAGTCAGGTTGTTTGCATAAAATTCCGCCGTCTTTAAGGAGGTTTGGAATATCCCTTCAAAGAATCGAAGTACGGGTGGTTCAAGATAGTGTAAAGTGGGAATCCGAATCGCTACGCCGGCCAGGTATACAAGAAAGAACATTCCCATTTGATGAAGCAGCGGTCTTGAACGCGATTCTGGATAGGTCCAAACCCGATTCCAAATAAAATTACTGATCATCCCACAAATAAATGATATTGTGCCTGCAAGCACCAGGGACATGTTTGTAAAATGCGAGAGCAGGTTCATCACTCCAAAATCAATCACTGCGCCAAGAGCGCCCACTAGTGCATATTTAATGAAGCGATTCCTTTCTTTATTATTGAACCTCATACCAGCCCTAGTTTTTGTTTAAAAAATGGGATGGTGCGACGGATGCCTTCTTCCAAACCTACGCTGGGTTCCCAATTTAATATATTTTTTGCACGGCTGATTTCCGGCTGGCGCCGCTGTGGATCACGCGCACTGCGCGCATCAACATAGGTGATGCCGGCTTTGTTCCCAGATATTTTGTTGATCGTTTCTGCAAATTGCAAAATGGTCATTTCAACTGGATTGCCAATATTGACCGGGAAATGTTCTTCTGAATATAACAATTTAACGATGCCGTCCACCAGGTCATCTACAAAACAGAACGAACGGGTTTGAGCTCCATCGCCAAAGACTGTCAGCGGTTGTCCGAGCAGGGCTTGTTTTAAAAGGTTTGGCAGGGCGCGGC
>JANODZ010000248.1:0-12879 GCA_031412935.1 Anaerolineales bacterium | reverse complement strand
AAGAGCAATAATATCCGGTGAAAGATATTTAATGTTAACGGCAATCCTCTCTTCAACACCTTTGTAGCAAAGTTTATTTAATTCTTTTCTGCAACCAATACTTAAGTTTCCGACGTTGGCTGATAATATCGAAAAAGAAGTGTTTGTATCGTAATTTATTTTTTCAATTATTGGGTTGTTTATTGTGTGTGTCATATTTTTTACAATAAGCGATGAGACAATTGTTGTTATTAGGAGTGCTATCATTAACTGCCACCCGGCAATTTGTTTACCTTGGTATTTACTTCTCATTCTCTTATGCTAAGACACGTCAAAGAGAATGTCAAGTGGATAAAAGTGGATGATTTAACTGGTCTAGGAAATTTGGTTTATCTAATTAATGTCCCAATCAACCCGATCAAAAACAAGCCTAATGCGATAAATCCCGCAATTTGTTCCTGGGGAAAAAGGGAGAAAGCTGGGAAATCAAAACTTGGCCGGTTTGGATTTATGTGTTCGGGGGATTCTATATTCCCAAGCAGGGCTTCGCGAAAATCGATCACATTTTTAGGCCGGTCATGTGGATGTAATGCCAAAGCCCACAGGATCGCTTTTTCCACGCGGCTATTCAGGTTGGGATTAATATCTCGAGGCAGGACCAGGCTTCGGGCATCCAGGAAGCGTTTACGCGCTTCGGCAGGCGGTTCATTTGTCAGCAGGTGATAGAGCATGGCCCCAAAGGAAAAAATATCGGCATGAATGTCTGTGTGCGCATCATCGCCGCCATATTGTTCAAGCGGCGTGTAAAGCGCGGTGCCTTGTCCCTGAATGATCGTGATGGTTACTTCATTGGGCGCCAGGATCTTCACCAGGCCAAAATCCACCAGCTTGATCAATCCGCTGGGCGTGATCTTAAGATTGCTGGGTTTAATATCGCGATGTATGATGGGCGGGTCTTGCTGATGAAGATAATGCAAAGCGTCAGCCAATTGAACAGCCCATTGCACAACTTCATTTTCAGAAAGAAAGGTTTTGTTGCGGCGTGCCTCCAGCATCCGTTCGCGCAGATTTTTGCCAGGCACATAATCCATTACAAGATAATCACGCGGCCCGTCGGAAAAGAAATCCGAAACCTTTGGCAGGTTCGGGTGGTCGAGGCGCGCAAGTACAGACGCCTCGCGAAAGAATTGTTCACGGGCCTGCTCAATAACTTCAGATGGGAGGGTGCGATTGTGTTCAACTTCCTTGAGCGCGCATAATCTACCTTCCAGACGTGTATCTTCTGCAAGATAAATGCTGCCGCTGCCGCCCTGTCCGATCAATTCACGGATCTCATAGCGATCACGCAACACCTCCCCTTTCAATAACGATTGGGGCAACTCTACTCCTTTTTGACTTGCTTTCTTGTGAGTTAATCCTGTTTTACTGTTGCGATCTTATCAAGTGAAATTTTCGGCGGGTATCACTCAAGTATATTAAGATCATGTAGAATCTATAAACGAGTATGCACAGAATTACATTTTTCTGCTATATTATAAACGTCTTTGATGTAATTTACATTGCACTTGCTAGAAAGGTATTACTCATCCAGATCGCGTTGGGGAATTTCGCGTTATTATGGCCTCGCTCGCTGCAGTAGCGCACCAAGTAGTTTTCGGCTGGGATGAGGTGCGCCTTCAGGTGATATTAATAATTTGAGGTAATTATGGATCATGAAGAAGAATTCCCTATTCTTGTAGCGCAGGAAGGTCCGCTAAAAGGACAACGCTGGCCGCTAAGTCATGAGCTAATGGTTGGGCGTGACCCAACCTGTGACATCAATGTTCAAG
Organism: Anaerolineales bacterium; assembly: GCA_031412935.1. GTDB lineage: Bacteria > Chloroflexota > Anaerolineae > Anaerolineales > Villigracilaceae > Villigracilis. The sequence continues at coordinate 11,071 of JANODZ010000248.1, read as the reverse complement.
ATCGGCAGGTGTCGCGCTTTCATGCGCGTATTACCCCTACGCCAGAAGGCGTGACAGTCGAAGACCTCGGCAGTAAGAATGGTACGAACCATAATGGAGCAGAATTGACCGGTCCTATCATGCTGCAGGATGGTGATCTGCTCGGGATTGCGGTTGCTCAACAATTTTTGTTCATTACATCTGATGCCACCATGCCGCTAATTGAAGGTGGTTTACAATCCGGCAGGTTATTGATGGAACAAAAATCCCGGCGAGTATGGGTCAACCAGCAACAGGTCACACCGCCTCTTTCTGCGCAGCAGTTCAAATTGTTGTGGATGTTATATGAAAACCAGGGTCAGGTGATCTCCCGTGCCGACCTTGTCTCCACGGTCTGGGGGAGAGAGCAAACGGCAGGTGTTTCGGATCAAGCCCTGGATGCACTCATTCGTCGGTTGCGCGACCGCCTCGCTTCTCTCGACCCATCACACCAATATATTGATTCTGTCCGCGGTCATGGCGTCCGGTTGAATAACCCCCCGGTGGATGGATGATCCGCATATGGATGCGCAATCAGAAAAGCTTCTTGACCATATTATTTCAAACGCACGCATAGCTGCGCTTGGCACGATTCGTGATGAAGCTCCGCGTGTATCGATGGTGACTTTTGTAGCCGCGCAGGATTATTCCACTTTCTACATTCATGTCAGCCGCATCGCTCAGCATACAGTGGACATGAATAAGAACAAAAATGTGAGTCTGCTGATTGCCGAGTCTGACGATGGGCGCGCCGATCCGCAAACTCTTGCGCGCATATCCATTCACGCCTCCGCAATTTTTATGGAAAACGGTGAGCCAGGCTATGCCCCGGCTAAAAATCTATATGTCGAAAGGTTTCCAGACTCTGAGCCTTTGTTCAAGCTTGCAGATTTTGGGCTTTGGCGTATCAAGCCAAAGGGCGCGAGATTCGTTGCGGGTTTTGCAAAAGCATATAACCTTTCCCCGGAAACGCTTCAGAAAATCCCTCTAATATAATTTAACGGCAAACTCTTCGCAGATCCTTATTCCAATTATTTAACGATTTTCCACGCGGCGGGCAATGCCAATGCAGCTGCCAGTACCTTGATTGAATCTACAATCAAAAATGGAACCAATCCCAAGGTGATGGCTTTGCTGAAACTTCCCAAAACCACAGCCAGCCAGGTGACGCCACAGGCATAGATGATAACGGTCCCAATCAAAAATGGGATGATGGATGTGAACACGCTTCGTTCCAAGCCTCGATCTGCGAGCTGACCGACGACATATGCCGCGCCGACAAAACCCACCAGATAACCAGCCGTTGCCCCGGTTAAAACGCTCATTCCGGATGCGCCGTCCGCAAAGAAGGGCAAACCAATTGCGCCTTCCGCGACATATAAAGCCAGCGCCGCTGCGCCGCGTTTTGATCCCAGCGCCGCGCCAACGAGCAATACTGCAAAGGTTTGTCCGCTGATCGGCACAGGCGTGAATGGTAACGGAATCGTAACTTGTGCCAGCGCAGCTACAAATAATGATCCGAGTACGATAAGAATTAGGTCCCGCAGCCAGCTTGCAGCGCTTGGAAAGTAGCGTAAAGAAAGGGTTGGGGCTAAAGTGGTCATGTTTGGGTTTCCTTTAGAATATAGAATTAGATTTCATCCATAAAAAAGCGCAGGCGGTTTAGGGTGGTCCACTCCGTGGTTTCATCTTCAAATTCCACTTCGACACGTTCACCGTCAATATTGAAGACGGTAACATCATAATACAGATCATCCCTGGCTGACATGCACTCAACTTGATCGTTTATTTCTACGAGAAATGGCTCAAGATAGTCGGCGTCAGTCCATTCCTCTTCGCCGCTGTCAAAGCGGATAAATATGTCATCCCCTTCGATGGTAACAAGTGTGGCCGGGTAAAAATATTCATCGTCATCCCAGAATGCGAACGCGCGATTGCCTTCATTCCAATCATCCATTAATTACCTCCTTTTTAAGATCGATTTTTCCCATTATAGCAATATTTTTTGTAAATTTGTGCGGATATTTTTTTCTGTTGGTAAATAGACTAGATCTGAAGATTGGTGTCATAGCTATTTTGAGAGGCTCCTTAACTTATTCTGAAGCCGGCTCTTAAAAATGCAATTCGCATCCTCCTTATGTTCCAAAGTGAATGTATAATTACTTAATAATAATCAATCTAGATGTAAAACCGATCCATATTAAAGGAGCTACGTATGTTTTTTAATGAATGGAATATTCTTGTGGTTGATGATGAGCCCGATGTGCTCGCTGTGACCCGGCTGGCGTTGCGGAATGTGACCGTTTATGGGCTGCCGATCAGGATATATACTGCGGGCAGTAAAGCCGAAGCGTTGGAGCTTTTAAGAGGACCCCTTCTTGTTCATGGCGCTTCCAAGCCAATCGTGGCTGTGGCGCTTGTTGACGTTGTTATGGAGACTGACTTCGCTGGCCTTGAGTTGTGTAAAATCATCCGCGGGGAGGGTGGCGGGAATTCAACACAGCTGTATATTCGTACCGGGCAGCCCGGGGCTGCGCCGGAGCGTTCTGTAATCGATGACTATGATATTTCTGGCTATTTCACAAAAGCAGAATTAAGCGAGCAGAAACTTTATACGCTTGTAAAGAGCGGCGTTCGACAATGGTTTACAAGCTGGTATGCCTTAAGGAGCGCGGATTTGTTGAATAATTTAATCGTGAACTGCGGGTCTCGCAGGGAGTTTTTAGAAAAGGGCTTGAGCAGGTCTGCGGAGTCAGTTCCACGGGAGGATGTAGGAGTGACTGGTTTTATGTTTGATAAGAAACTTGTAGTCAGTGATTATCCAAATGACATTAAACCGCTGCATGACCGCCTCGATGTTTTGAATCCGATAATTCAAACACCAGAAGGCCACAAGCTTGCAATGGATGAAATGGGAAACTATCTGGTAAAGACTGTTAAGACCAGTACCACCGCAGATTATTATTATGTTGCAGAGTCGACGATGGTAATGCCGAAACTTTTATTAGATATAACCTTCAAGAGCGGCTTGAACTTTTCAACCTTGTGGAAAAAGATCACCGATGGAGAGAAGAAGGCTGTTATGGCGATGAAGGATGTCAGGACTTCCGTCAAGAAAAGAGCAAATCAGGCTAAAAAGATGCCTGCCAATAATCCTTCCAAAAAGGTGAAAAAAAGTCCGCTATCCAAACCTGTTAAAAAGGTTGTAAAAAAGACTTCAAAGAAGAGATAAGCATATAATCCGATTCTGAGTAATAATTCTGTTTTCATTTTTCAACCCGGCATTTCCCAGTCTGAAATCCTTACTCTGCAGATTGGAGAGATTTTCGCTGATTTTCCCTCTCATTTGCCTACTCTGCACCATTTTGCCCGAATAAGTTAATCCGCGGATTAATAAAAACGCGATTGATAATTGCTGTTTTTATGCGGGATATAAAAACAGCCTGCAAAGTTTTTTTTTCTCCAATCACGACCTTTAAGCCTATGACTGAGATTAAACGCGTAATCACTCCGGAAATACTGAGGAAGTTTTCCATTTTTGCATCCTTTTCATTGGAGCAATTGAATCTAATTATCGAAAGTGCGCCGAATGTTTCTCTGGCGGCCAACACAGTTGTCTTTAATCAAGGGGAGCCCTCGCTGACCATGTATTTAATCCTAAAAGGAAGGGTGAAGATCGAGCATGAAGATGAGCTTGGTGAAAAATTCAGTCTTGGTCAGTTATCCGAATTTCAGGTTTTTGGTGAGCTTGCCATGCTTAGCAAAGAGCCGCGCCAGGCTACTGTAACAAGCATTAGCGATACAGAATTGCTCGCCATCGATCGACCCATGATGTTGGAAATTATCGGCAGATCAAAACCCGACCTAATCATGGAAATATTTTCCGTACTCGGTGACCAATTGCGCGCAGCAAACGACCGTGAATTTAAAGATACACTTTCCAGACGGATCCTTGAAGCGCAAATGGAAGTGGAAAAGCAACGAGCGCTTACGCAAATGGTAGCGGGTGTCGCGCACGAGATCAATACTCCCCTCGGAATCATCAATACAGCTGTAAGTATTATGGCACGCGAACTCGCAGCGCCGATGGAGGTTACAACCCAGCGCGCGGCGGATATCGCTGAATCGCTCGAGTTGATGCGGCGAAATGTGGAGCGCGCTGACCGGATGGTGCAGGATTTCAAAAGATTGTCAGTCAGCCAGTTATCAGATAATAAAGACCTTGTAAATATTTCAGAAGTGGTCGAAGAGACGGTTGGGTTGATCATGGTTAGTTTGAAGCGCAGCCAGATTCGGGTTAATTTCCAAAATAATTTAACCTTGGACCAAAACAAGTGGGATGGGTATAGAGGATTTCTGTCGCAGGTGTTAATTAATTTGCTGACGAATGTGGAAAGATATGCTTATCCCCACGGTGTAGGCGGGATCGTAGATGTGATCATGCAAATTGCAGAAGAAAAATATTACCGCCTGATCGTGAGAGATTACGGCAGGGGAATTTCGAAAGAAAATCAGGCTCGTGTATTTGAACCATTTTTTACCACAGGACGATCGATTGGCGGATCTGGATTGGGACTCGCGATTGTCCACAATCTTGTAACCAATGCCTTGCAAGGCGAAATTATTTTGATATCCAATGAAGATTCAGGGACGGAGTTTATCGTAACTTTTCCCCGCGTTATTTCCGGGTGATTTTGGCGTGGCTTGGTAGTATAGATACGGAAGACGTTGTATAATGCAGGTGTAAGTTAATCCCAACCAATTTAATTTAGGAGATTGTAAAATGGATAATAAAGTTTTGCAAGTGATAGCAGCCCTGTTCATTCCACCGCTGGCAGTTTATATGAAGAAGGGCACGATTGACAGCGCTTTCTGGATTAATATTGTGTTGTGCTTTTTGGGCGGCGTGCCGGGTGTGCTACATGCCTTGTATGTCGTTTTGATGTAATTGTAAGATTTCAAAAAAATCACTCCGCCTGGCGGAGTGATTTTTTGATTCCAGGTTTGGCGAATAGCCACTTGACAAGCTCCATTTACGAATTGATAATACACGTCTTATGACATCCATGCCCGTTCCGCTCGTAATTGATAATTTATCTTTTCGCTATCGAGACCGGCCGGGCGCGGCGATCTACAACCTTTCATTTACCGTAAACCCGGGCGAAGTTTTATTGATTGCTGGCGCGAGTGGATGTGGCAAGACCACACTTGTGCGTTGTATTAATGGGCTGATTCCGCGTTCGTATAAAGGGGAAATGAGCGGAAAGATTCTGGTCTATGGCGAAGAAGTTAAGGATTGGAAGCTTTCCCAAATTTCACAAAAAATTGGAACCGTATTACAAGACCCCGAACGCCAAATTCTCGGTACGAAAGTTGTCAACGAGGTGGCGTTTGGGCTAGAGAATCTTGGCATGCCGCGCCAGGAGATTTTCTCCCGCGTGGATGAAGCTCTTAATTTTCTGAAAATTTCGCACCTGCGAAACCGGGAGACCTTCAATCTTTCCGGCGGCGAAAAACAAAAAGTGGCCCTGGCAGGCGTGCTTGCCATGCGCCCTTCCATCATCCTGCTTGATGAGCCGCTTGCCAGCCTAGACCCTGCCTCAGCGCGCGATACCTTGGATGCAGTCCGTTTGTTGGCCGACCAGGGCTTATCCATTTTGATCGTCGAGCATCGCGTAGAGGATGTTTTGTGGATCCACCCAGAGCGCGTGATGTTCATGAGCGAAGGCGAAATACGTTACCTCGGCGATGTGGCGGGGTTATCTAAAGTAGTGAACTATCGCGAAGTGAAAATGCCCGCGCAGGATATTGTCGAACGCGCGAAGCGGGACCCTGCTCCAGTGGAGATCAAAGTCCTGCCCGCAGTAACCACTTCTCAGATTGGGAAAGAAGCGTTGGTCAGGTTTGAAGATGTCGCGTTTGGGTACGAATCCGATGTAGAGATTCTGCATGGGATCAATCTTCAAATCAATCGTGGTGATGTGATTGCGGTGCTGGGTCCGAATGGCGCGGGAAAAACCACTTTTGTAAAACATGCCATCGGTTTATTGAAGCCGAAATCTGGCAGGGTTTTTGTTGACGGTCGTGATACTCAGGCATTAAGCGTTGCCGAGATCGCGAGTATGTTGGGATATGTGTTTCAAAGCCCGAGCCATATGTTGTTTGCGCCGACCGTCCGTGATGAATTGACATTTGGGCCGGCGAATATGAAGCACACGAAAGAACAAATAGACCTGGAGGTGAAAGAGGCGTTAAAGATTGTTAACCTTTCTGATAAGGAAAAAGACCCTCCGCTGGCGCTTTCATTTGGCCAGCAAAAGCGCGTGAGCATTGCGGCGATTCTGGCGATGCGCTCCCGTATCCTTGTGATGGATGAGCCGACTGCCGGGCAGGATTATCAAAATTACATGAATTTCATGGATTCAATTTTGCAAATGCCCGCCTTCGAAGCCATCATTTTTATCACTCACGATGTTGACCTCGCCGCAATTTACGCCAATCGTGTATTGATAATTTCTGATGGAAAACTCATCGCAGATGGAAAACCGCCGGATGTGCTGCGCGACTTTGATCGACTAAAAGCCAACCGCATTATTCCCACCTCGTTGCTGGCTCTCAACCTGAAGCGACTCAGCACGACAGGCCGCTTTATGAGAGCCGAAGCGTTGGCACATATTCAGTAGTGACGTCATTGCGAGGAGGGCGTTCTCTCCGACGAAGCAATCCCCTTATTATGCTGGAGATTGCTTCGGGCAATAAGCAAGAGCGCCCTCGCAATGACGGAATAAATTAAAAAAGGAGAAGAAAAAATGGATAAGAAATTTACCAACGTATTAATCTCATTAGCTTTTGTACTTGCATTGTTTGCAGTCGTCATGTTCGTGTTTGGCGCGCAGGAACCTGCTGAAGGCGCCGCGTTGAACTTCTCGGTCGATCAGGGCAGTGTTATTTCCCGCTTTGTATTTGTAGTGGTGGGTATTGCCATCGCGTTCGGTGTGTATTTTGCCACACAGGCAAATAAAGCCTGGGAAGTGGGAACGCGCGAAGTCGTGTGGATGGCCATTGGCGCAGCGTTGTATGCAGTGCTCTCCTGGCTTTTCAATGGCACTGTTTTTGTTATTCCTTCCGCGAGCCAGGTGGCGCTCCGGCCTGCCATCGCAATCCCGATGTTCTTTGGATTCGCCTTTGGCCCAATTGTCGGCTTCTTCACCGGCGCAGTTGGCAACATGTTCGGTGATGCGCTGACAGGTTTCGGCCTCTCTCCCCAATGGAGCATTGGCAATGGCTTGATCGGTTTCGTCTCCGGCATGTGGATGCTTTTTTCGGATAAAAAGAAGAGTATGGACATGGTACTCTACATCAGCGGCGGTTTGGCGGTGATCACTACTTTGTTATTTTTTATGAATCGTAGTCAAGCCAACATGTTATTTTTTGATGTGGAAAATGGTGTTTTCGGCGATGCGCAAATTTCGCTCTTTGCCGGTATTGCGACCCTGATCGGCTTCGCCCTGATTTTTGGGGTTCGTTATTTCTTCAAGGATAATGAGGACGTTGCAACCGCTGTCACCTGGGGTATGTTGGGCAATATCGTTGGCCTGCTCTTTGCCTCCCTCTCCGACATTGTCATTAACGGATTAACTCTGTCCGCTACGATTGTCGGTCAATTTTTACCTGCCGCCGGACCAAACTTGATCTTTGCCGCTATTCTTGTGCCGATGCTCGTTGTTGCGTACAAGTCTACGCGGACGCAATCTGGCAGATAATTTTATCCGTCATTGCGAGGAGGATGTTCTTTCCGACGAAGCAATCTCCTACACTGTAGGAGATTGCTTCGGGCAAAGAGAAAGAGCGCCCTCGCAATGACGATAAATGGTGAATCATGCTAGTTGCCTGGCGTTATCGAAAACGTGAAAATTCTTTCATCCAAAGTTTTGACCCGCGTGCATGGGTTATTTTTTATTTGTGTTGTTTTGTTTCCACGCTTTCATTTTGGGATGTACGGTTTTTATTGCCATTTCTGGCAATCGCCCTATTTGTTTTATTTACATCGGGCGTGAAGTGGCATGAGATACGCCGCGCGTTTTTATTTATTGTTGGCTTTGTATTTTTCTTTGCCATTCTCACTTTTCTAACAGGCCGCGGGGGGACAGAATTATACGAGCAGGAACATCTTATCCGTGAATTCAAGGCTTCATTTTCGATACTAGGCTGGACGCCCACATTGAAAGTAACCGTGGAACGGGCTTTCTTTGCAGTCAGCCAACTGGTGCGAGTGTCCAGCATTTCGGTGATGACAATTCTGATTCCGTACTCGCTTAACCCCGCCTTGTATGGAATCACGTTTAAAGGATTAGGCCTCTCTGATAAATTTGCCTACGCAATGGATTTAACCATGCGCTTTGTCCCAACCTTTGGCAGGGATTTCCAACTGACGATGGATGCGCAGCGTGCGCGCGGCTATGAGCTTGAGAAAATAAGCGGCGGCTTGATCGCGCAGGTGCGCAAGCTCGGTCCCATTTTTGTGCCTGTGACGATCCACGCGATTATCAGCAGTGAAGATATTATTGATGCGATGGATCTGCGCGCCTTTGGGGTAGGTCCGCGCACCTGGCTGGATTTGTTGACTTATCTAACGAGAGATCGCGTTCTGATCACGGTCGGCGTGTTAATTTTAAGTATATCGGTAGGGTTGGGAATTATGGGGTTTGGAAAGTTCTGGGTGCCAGAGACATTAATCCAAATGTTTTTGTAAACAGAATTTCAGCGTTGTTTTGATCTATGGAGAAAGGGTTCCGTTTAAAACAATTGACTTTATCGGTAATAAGGTTTAGCCCTTTTTTTTATCCGCCGATTACGTAGAATTTCGCAGATTTTTCTCTTGAAATTCTCTAATCTGCTTAATCGGCGAAATCTGCGGATTATTTCAGATAACGTCTAATAATCACCCTTTGTCGCGCTGGTTATTGTTTATTACGGATTCATTCTTTTAGCCTTGTGTATCTTTCGCCTGTAATTACTCGAAAATCGAGATGATTTTGCTGAGGGGCAAATACACAAGTTGCAAATTTTGTAAAAGCGCAGGGCGGGTTGTAGGCTTTATTGAAATCTATGAATATTTTGCCGTCTTCTTCCTGATCCGCTACCAGGTAGCGGCCTGTCGGGTAGGTTTCATCCATACTTGTAGGATCCCAAAAACGGACGAAGAGCGATCCATCGTCTTCTTTGTTGATATCGAGTTGGTAGTGGATTCCTTCGAAATTGAATGACAGGTAACCATCCACAGGGAATTCCGAATTATCGCCCATTAAGTCTTGGAAGAAGGCCATCTTAGGCAGATCATATGTGGAATAGGTTGCGGGCAGGCGAAATTCTTCGTCAATGTCGTACCAGGTACGGGCGGGGAATGTTTGCCGCTCTTCGCGTTGGTTGTCCCAAAGGCGAACACCGATTTTATTCCCGCGTTGAATAACGACAAGACGAATATCCTGCAAAGTTATAAAACTGGGGTTTTCTGAAATGTCGGGTTGCAGAATGGCGAAGTCAGTTTTTTTTCCGTTAACTAAAACCTTTTGGTTTGCGCCAGTCTGCAGGGTGACGGTTTTTTCATCGTATTCGAGATACCCAATGTTGGAAGGAATACGTTCTGGTAATTGGATTTCGGCATTGGCATCGGAACCAATTTGGTTTTTACCGGGTTTTAGCCAATAGAGTCCGGTCAGTGACAGCCATCCATTTTCTTTACGGATGGATTTTTCACGTTCTTTGCGCCATTCATTTATGGTTTGAAGATATGTTTTGTTTGGCATATTAAGATTATTCCCATACCCAATCTTGATTCAGTGATAATTTCGAACTCACGCTGATATTATATAACAAGAACTCGCAATTGCGTATTTTCAGTTTTGTTATAATCAGGGCAGGATGAAGGATCATAAAAATTATACTTTAGTCGGGAAACTGACAAAGCACAAGGAGAAATTATGGGATTGAAACCTGATCGCTGGATTCGGAAGATGGCGCTTGAGCACAAAATGATCGAACCGTTTGTAGATAACCAGGTTCGTGAAGGAGTGATTTCGTACGGCGTATCTTCGTATGGATATGATGTCCGTGTTGCAAATGAATTTAAGATCTTCACGAATGTATTCTCTGCGACGGTTGACCCGAAGAATTTCGATATCAAATCCATGGTGGATTTTGTGGGCGATGTATGCGTGGTCCCGCCGAATTCGTTTGCCCTGGCGCGCACGATAGAATATTTTCGCATTCCACGCAAAGTATTGACAATTTGTCTTGGGAAATCCACTTATGCCCGCTGTGGAATCATTGTCAACGTGACACCGTTTGAGCCGGAATGGGAGGGGTTTGTTACGCTTGAAATATCAAACACGACACCCTTGCCCGCCAAGATTTATGCGAATGAGGGATTGGCACAAGTCCTATTTTTTGAAGCCGATGAAGAATGTGAAATCTCTTACGCAGATAAAAAGGGGAAATATCAAAAACAGCAATCCATTGTTTTACCCAAATTATAGGGAATAAGGTATTATTTTAGAGGAAATGGCGGGTTACTGCCGCGTTATGCTTCAGAATTTCCATTAAATTGAAATGCCCCTATAAATTTTCCGCAGTGTTCGTGTAAATTTTTTTTACCCCAAAAAAAGTTTAAAGTTCGAATTTGCAAAACACCTGTTATTAATAAGGATGGTTTTTATGGCAGAACCTTATGACACACAGTTTATTCAAAATCAACTGGAGGAAATGAATAAAACACTATCACGTGTATTGATGCACCTGGCTCGCACGCCGGATGGAAAGTCTTCCTTGATTCTGCGAGACCTTAACCATTTATCAAGCTCCGTATTAACTCTTAAGGAAGGTGTCTCTGGGTACCTGGATAATTTTCAGCGGCAGGTTGGGGCGTTGATGAGTGTCGGTAGCGCAATCAACTCCTCTTTGGGATTGAAACAGGTGCTTGAGATGGTTGTGGATTCGATGATTGCCCTCATGGGTGCGGAGCGGGGCTTTCTGATGTTGCGCGATCCGGGCGGCG
>JANODZ010000247.1:0-1839 GCA_031412935.1 Anaerolineales bacterium | reverse complement strand
ACGCCACAGGTGATAGTGATCGTTCGCGGTATCGCCTGTGTCATTGTTGTGGACCTTGCCCGGCGTATGCGAGAAGCGATCCCAAATGGATTCGCCTTTACCGTGTTCGTTCCACGCGCCTTCGATCTGATACGATGCGGTTGCAGCGCCCCATACAAAATCTTTTGGAAAGTTATAAGTGTTTTTTGCCATGCTGTTTTATCCTTTATTATTATTTTATTTTTCGAACGGATATTTCAATCCGATTTCAGCCCGAATTTTGTCCATTAATTCCATGTTGGCTAGAGACTCGCCGTGGGTCATCTTCGGGCTTTCCAACAGACCCGCGCGGACACAGCGCATGGCTTCTTCGGTTTGATATTCAAAACCACCGCTGCGCAATGGTCTTGAAACCGTTGTTTCCTGCCCCTCGGTTGCCAGTGTGGCAGTGCTTGCACCCCAAAAATTCGGATGAATATGAATATGCCCTTTTGTGCCGTAGATAAAAAAGTCGTTTAAGTTCTGAACCAGGAAATTGCTGTTAAATTGTGATATTACGCCGCTGGGATATTTAAGCGTCAGCGCGGTTAGATCATCCACGCCCGTGGCTGCTAGATGCGCCTGTACGCTAAATGCGCTGGGATTCTCTCCGACGACCCACTGTGAAACCGTTATCGGATAAATTCCCATGTCCAATAATGTCCCGCCGGCCAATTCAGGGCTGTACCAGCGATCATCTTCAGCTTTGGGGGCAACGAATCCAAAAGTTGAATTTAAATATTTTATATCGCCGATCAAGCCTGCATCCAACCACTCGCGGACTTGTCCATAGATCGGCAGGCAGCGCGTCCATAACGCTTCCATCAGAAAGGTCTTTTTTGAATTGGATGTCTCGATCAGTTTTTTAGTTTCTGCGGCATTGACCGTCAGCGGTTTTTCACACAGAACCGGTTTGCCTGCATTTAAACACAGCATCACATTTTCAAAATGATAGCGGTGCGGGGTGGCCACGTAAACGGCATCCACTTTCGGGTCCGCCACGAGTTCTGCATAGGAAGTGTAGGTTTTTTCGCCGCCATTTTTTTCGGCAAAGGCAGTCCCGCGCTCAGCATGGGTGCTGGCCACTGCGTACAATGCCGCGTCGTCAATTACCGTTAATCCATTTGCAAACTGCTGTGCGATCCGCCCGGGACCGACAACTCCCCAATTAAATTTTTTAGTTGCCATGCTTGACTCCATTTATAAGATTTAATAAATTCCTGATACACAGCGCTGATAATTTCGACTCTTATTAATTCTCTCCCATGCCGCGCAGGTACGTTTGATATAGGTCAACCAGATAATTTTCAGGATTCTTGTAGAACTCATCCGCATTTACGTTGACCTTTGCGTAATCGGGGATTGGCATTACCTGCGGCTTTGTTTTTGCAAATTCCTGAATGACTTTCGCATGCGGTTTGAGCGAACCATCCGCGCGCACCAACCCAAAGAAGCGTTCGTGACGCGCATTCTGGCAGGGAGGTAAATCCCAAAGTTCGGGGATGTAATCGGCAAAGCACCAGAGCATTGCGCCGGTCGCGCCGCTGTGCTGAAGTTTGGGAATGGTCAGGCTGAGGAACTCGGCAAAATCATCTTCGCTGGCCATGAATTGTTCATGTTCGCGCCCGTTTGTTTCGATCCACTTCATAATATAGGTGGCTTCACCTGGCAGTGCGGTGCAGCCGCCGAACTCTTCCATTAATACAGGCTTGCCGCTTAATGCGGATGTCAACGCGCAGGTGAACGGGACAAAGTCCGGGTCAAGCGGTTTGCGCGCCCATTTTGTATACATCGGATAGGAATGCATCACCGCTACATCGG
>JANODZ010000246.1:0-2456 GCA_031412935.1 Anaerolineales bacterium | reverse complement strand
CGTATTACTGGCCGCCGCCGCACATTTCGTGGCTGTGATGGGCGTGGCGATCTTTTAGATATTGTAGTAAATAATTTGCAAGCAACGTCCTGAAGGTTGATCTGGAGTAAATTGAACACTTGAGGGTAACCTTCGGGACGTTTTTTATAACATGATTCCCTCCCGAAGGACATCGGGACGATGATGTGAGCGACAGCGAAGGGTCTCTGAGAAAGTATCTGAAAACTACAAACCATTAACGCAAAGGCGCGAAGTCGCAAAGGATTCTTTGAAAAAACTCGCAAAGAGAAGGCAAAATCGGCTTGTCAATCAAGACTTGACATTGCTCAGCGGTGCGCCGCAATGCTGAGTGGGCTTTTATCAAAATCTTAGCGTCTCTGCGACCTTGCGTTAACGACTTTTCAGACAATTCCTTCGTGTTCTTTGTGTCCTCCGTGGTAAATGCATTAAGCCCTTGACCTTCCTTTGTACCCTTCGTTCCCTTCGTGTTAAAAGATTTTAATTTCCTTCTCACTTCAAAAAATAGGGTATCTCCGCCGGCGCCGGCGCCAGAAAATACACCTTCACCCAGCCCGTCATATCCCTGATCTCACCTTCGTTAAAACCCAGATCGATCCATTTTGTGCGCGCCACACCCAACGCCGTCTCAATGATCGGCCCGCCGCCCGTATCACCAATGGTGGCGTAGCCATAACCCGGAATATAAACTTTCATCCCCGCCAGATAACTATAGATCGAATAATCCACAGCCACAATTCCCTGCCCGGCCGGCGCGCCGCTCGCAGTCCCATACAAACACCCGCTCACCCCGGATGCGCAAGGCGAGTAAACCGTCGCGAACATTTCAGTCACCAGCCAGTAATCGCCCGGCAGACCGTTAAGCGGCAGCGGCGCGAGCACAATTTGCAAACCGCCCACCACGATCCGCGCCTGTGGTTCACGCAGGACAATTTCATTTTCTGTCTTGCGGCTCACTTCTCTTCCATCTTCATATCGAATGCGGGTGTGAGTCACTGCCAACCCATTGATGCCGGCCTGCAGGAAATTTTCCTGTCCCAGCGGCAGGTCCGCCGATTCAGTCCTCTGCGTCGTAAACGGGATCGGCTTATACGCCGCGCTAATCGACTCGGTCACGCGCACCACACGGATCTGTCCATCCGCGGGCAGCGGATCATTCTCCGGCGGGGAGCTGGTGTCAACACCAATTAACGGGATGCCCGCCTCAGCCAGCGCTTCACCCACCGTCCGCGCGGCAGAATTAATATTCAAAATATTTTCACCTATATAAACCGTAAGATCGCGCGCGGGCGTAAACGTTATTGTTAATGATTGTGTGATCGGCGTCCCGGCCGGCGGGTCAACCGAATCATTTTTTGTGAGGAGATAGCCCGCCTCGCTCAATGCCTGTCCTACCGTCAGCGCCGAAGATTCGGTGATCTGCTGTCCTTGCGCTGTATTGATCATCATCGTCACTGCGCGCCTCAATTGCAGATGTGCAGAATCTGCCGCGGCAATTGGCTGGTCGAGTGGCACAAGAATCCCATTCAACAAAGCCCGGTCATTGGTTCCGGGCAGGATTCCATTTTTTGTAAACAAGATCAACGGCATGCGTTCGCTGGAATCAACCACCTGAATCCGTTCACCATCGATCAGCGTAACACGCGCAGGCGGATTCGGCTGACAAGCGGCTAAAACAAATGTCAACCAGCATATCAAGCGCCAGGGATTTTTCATAGTAGATATTATAAACGACTGATTGTCTCTGCGCCCCCGTGGTACTATCTTTATCCGCCGCTCCAAAAAATCCGCGAAAATCTGCTTAATCTGCGGATAAAAGAATTTCTACTGGGAATATCTGATCCTAAATAAAAGTTAATTTGCGCAATCTTCATCTTCGCAATCGCATTCGAGACCCCTGGCTTTATCCAAAGCCTCGCGTCCTTCTTTGACAGAAAAATAGATCAAGCCGAGCGCGCCGATGCTGTCTATAAATCCAAAGCCTGTGAATTTATAAACCAAACTGGATGCCAAAAGGACGACAGACATATAAATACAAACTGTTGTGCAATTGGCGTCCGCCAGTATGGGTACGGATTTGAGCGCGCGCCCCACTTTGCGTTTCCCGATCACCAGCAGCCACATCACCATGATCGAAACAATCGAAATGAGTATGCCGGGCAGTGCCGTCTCTGGTTTGTGTCCGCTCCAAAGATTGTAGATGGCCGTTGTGCCAAGACCCGCTGCGAGCAGGTAAAAAGCCGTCCCCGTAATTCGTAAGGCGCTGATCTCAAACCGTGTGCGCGATGTGTTTGGGTTTCGATGGATGCGCACGACCATGGCAAGGATCCCCGCGCCGGAGATCACCTCGATGAACGAGTCCACGCCGAAACCGAAGAGGGTCAGCGCTTCATCCTGCACTCCATACGAGATTGCGATCAATCCTTCTGCAATGTTAT
>JANODZ010000245.1:0-12707 GCA_031412935.1 Anaerolineales bacterium | reverse complement strand
AAATCGCCAGGCCTGACATATCATTTGTGCCGTAGATGGAAAGCATTTTCAGGTCACTTTTATTGAGCGAATCCTCTGCGGGATAGGAAGCCCAAAAGATCAAACCTGCTATTTCATCAAGATTATTTTTTGCGAACAATGCAGAAGCCACGCCGCCAAGGGAATGCCCGCCAACTGCCCAATTTTTAATCTCAGGATGGTTCTCGAAAACAGGACCCGCCGCGTTGATATCAAAAAAGGCTAAATTCAAGCGGACGGGTACAAGAATTACAAGATAGCCTTGAGCGGCAATTTCATGCAACGGCGCCGCATAGGAGCGAACGTCCACGCGGCCGCCGGGGTAAAAGATAAAGCCTGTTACGGGTCGAACGTTGGCAGGTTGGAAAGTTATAAAGTCATCCACAGTTACTATTACTTTTGAATCTGATTCGAGGGCAGATAATGCTTCAGGCGCGGGGCCGAATGGCGTCTCTGCCCAAACGATGAATCCCAAAGCCGATAGAACGGTAGCCGCTAATAGTCCAAGAAGGATGCGTTTAAATATTCTCATTTATCAAGTCACTCGCTTTTTTCCAAATTTTGTCGAACATGCCCACGGTTAATTTTCCGGTCAACGTATTTTGCTGGCTCGGGTGATACGAACACAACAGCCATTTATCATTTGCCAATTGATAAGACGCAGCGTGAGTGAATTTATATACCGAACTGCGCTCACCAAATATTTTGAGTATCCGCTCAAATGCAATGCGCCCCAAACATACGATCACTTTGGGGTTTATGATCTGTAACTCGCGTTCGAGATACGGCTGACAATTATTTAATTCTTCGGGAGTCGGCTTATTATCCGGCGGCGCGCAACGGCCTGACGCAGTGATATACATATTTTTTAGAATAAGTCCATCGCTGCGTGACTCCGCCTCAGCCTGATTCGCAAACCCAGCCCGGTGCAATGCCGGGAAGAGAAATCCGCCAGAGGCATCGCCTGTGAAATTACGGCCTGTGCGGTTGGATCCATGCGCGCCGGGAGCAAGCCCCACAACAAGAACACGCGCCCGCGGATCGCCAAACCCGGGGACAGGTTTTCCCCAATACTCCTCATCCTTATAAGCCTTGCGTTTAACGCGGGCAACCTCCTCGCGCCATTCGACGAGACGCGGACATGTGCGACAGGAGATGATTTCGTTATTTAATTTTTCGAGTTGGGATTGCATGGTTCTATATTAACACGTTTACAGGTTGGAAGGTTTTAACGTTTAAACCTGATGACGTTCAAACGATGAGCATCGCATCGCCGAAGGAATAAAACCGATAGCCTTCCTGAATGGCTATATTATAAGTTTCAAGGATTTTTTCGCGACCTGCAAATGCGCTGACCAGCATAATCAACGTGGATTTTGGCAAGTGGAAATTGCTGATCATCGCATCTACAACTTGGAATTTGTAACCGGGCAGGATGAAGATGGATGCGGGGCCGGTAAAGGCAGTGATCAGTGATCGGTTTTCAGTAGTCAGTGATGCGGCCGATTCCAGTGTGCGAACCGATGTTGTGCCCACGGCGATGACTCGCCCGCCGATTTGTTTTGTTTGATTAATTAAGTCTGCTGTTTCCTGAGGGAGTTCACACCATTCAGTATGGATTTTATGTTCTTCTGGATTTTCTTCTGTGACTGGCGCAAACGTGTCCAAGCCGACATGTAATGTGACGTAGGCAATTTTTACACCTTTGTCTTTTAACTCATCCAGCAATTGCGATGTGAAGTGCAATCCTGCTGTTGGCGCGGCGGCGGAACCGACATCACGTGAGTAGACAGTTTGATAGCGTTCGGGGTCATTTAGTTTTTCATGAATATATGGCGGCAGGGGGACGTTCCCCACTTTGGAAAAATATGGCTCAATGGGTTCTGAAAATTTTATTAATCGCTCAGAGCCTTCAAGTATTTCTATTATTTCAGCTTGAGGGCCATCCTCAATTTGCACAAGCTTGCCTACACGCAGTCCCTTGCCGCCCACCAAGGCTTCCCATGTCAACTCGTCACGGCGGCGCAATAGGAGCAATTCCACGCGGCCGCCTGTTTCTTTTTTGGCGAAAATTCTGGCAGGGTTGACCCGAGTCCGATTGAGGATGAGGAGATCATTCGGCTGCAGAAGCAGACTAAGGTCACGAAAGATGCGGTGCTCTACATTCCCCGAATCACGATGCAGGATTAATAGTTTAGAAGAATCACGCGGTTCAACAGGAGTTTGCGCGATGGAGGTTTCAGGGAGAGGATAGTCGAAGTCGGAGGTTTTCAATTATGTTCAGTTTTATTTTTTCAAGAATCGGGAGATGATATTCAGAATGATGGATAGAATAGCCGACAATAAAATCGAACTTGTGAGTGGGAAATAAAAGCTGCCATTCTCCCCTTCCATGCGAATATCCCCGGGCAATCGCCCAAGCGGGATTCCAAATTTCGCGGCGAAATATACTCCCCCGCCGATGAGGAATAAGACAATTCCAGCGAGCATTAAGTAGCGAGCGATGGATTCCATAATTCATTTTCTCGAGAGCAATCCTTCAATTTCTCGCAACACCTGTTCAAGTGATGGAACATCAGAAGATATTACTTTCCTATCATCTGTGTGCTTATGATATGGAAATGTAGATACTGACTTATGGTGAGCCGTATTATCATAACGAAAAATTTGTTCGCCATTGGCTTTTTGATAGTGATAGGCATACATTATTTTTTGCAGGGGCAGACGCAAATCAATTAATTCACGAAAGAAAAACAAGGAAGAGCCATCCCGAAATTCAACTTCGCCACGAATAAAACCAGCCAAATCTCCACGCTTTTCAAGATTAACATTGGAAGATTCAATAAACGGCAAACTAGCAAGTAAATCCAATAAAGATTGAAAATACTGCTCAATCAATTTTCGCCTCATTAAGTGATTGATATTGTCCCTCCAACAAACGCAGAGCGGCGAGTTCCATGTTCCAATCTATGGTTTCAATCGTCTCATCAATCTCTTCAGTTTGCAGTTTTTTCTCAAACTCAATTGAAGACATTCCTGCACGATTTTCAAATTCAGTCAGTCGCTCTTTCGTGCGCTGAATACCGTGTTGCAAGGTCTTTAATTGATTTTGAATCGCCACCTCCAATAAAGGTTTAAGCGATTCGTTGGCATTTGTTGTGATTACAATTTCCTGTAACATAGTGACATCCTTTCTTCAAAACTATCCGTTTGCGGGTTAGAAAGTTAGCAAGTTGACAGGTTTAAACTTTCCAACCTGCAAACCTTTCAACATTACAACAACCGTGCCTGCCCCTGCTCCGTGTATGCAAATCCCAAATGATCATAAGCGGATTTGGTGGCGACGCGGCCTTGCGGGGTTCTGTCTAAAAATCCAAGCTGCAAAAGATACGGTTCGACCACGTCCATGATGGTATCCTGCTCTTCGCTGATAGATGCGGCGATCGTGTTTAAGCCAACAGGTCCGCCGTTGTATTTTTCGATAATGGTTTTTAGCACGCGGCGATCGACGTCATCGAGGCCGAGGGGATCAACTTGCAACAAGTCCAATGCTTCTTGAGCAACATTTTTTGTGATGACCCCATCCGCGCGGACTTGGGCAAAATCGCGCACGCGCCGCAGCAAACGCAAAGCCACACGCGGAGTCCCACGGGCGCGGCGGGCCATTTCGACAATGCCTTCTTTTTCGGTTTCCACTTTTAGCATGCCTGCGGCGCGGGTAACAATTTTCTTCATCGCTTCGATATCGTAATAATCCAAACGGTAGACAGCACCAAAGCGTGCCCGCAATGGAGCGGTGACCAAAGCCAAACGTGTTGTAGCGCCTACAATGGTAAAGCGCGGCAGTTTCAGGCGGATGGAGCGGGCGGAGGGACCTTTGCCAATGATAATATCCAGCGCGAAATCTTCCATGGCGGGATAAAGTACTTCCTCCACTGCGCGGCCCAAACGATGAACTTCGTCAATGAAAAGCACATCCCCCGCGCGCAAGTTGGTAAGGATGGCTGCCAGGTCCCCTGCGCGCTCGATCACAGGTCCGGCCGTTACTTTGACATTGACACCCATCTCGTTGGCGAGGACATGCGCGAGAGTTGTTTTGCCCAACCCAGGCGGACCATAAAAAAGGACGTGGTCCAACGCCTCGCCGCGTTTCCGCGCCGCCGCAATGAGAATGGATAAATTCTCTTTGACCTGATCCTGCCCGATCAAGTCGTTTAGTTTCTCCGGACGAAGCGCATTATCGACGCGGTCATCAGGTTTGGATTCTGGGTCGAGGGGGCGAAGGGATTTGGTCATAGTGCAGATTATACCCCGCGGGCATTAGACTTTATCGGTTATAGCAAAAACAACTGTTTTATCCGCAGACACTTGCACCTGGTGCCAGTGCAGGTGTTACCTGGATTTTCGCAGATTTGCCTTTTGTAAATATCAAATCTGCATTATCTGCCAAATCTGCGGATTAATTCCGATCATGACTATTGTATAACCATAAACCACCCCGCAACTTTGAGTTAACGTGCAAGCAATTCTTTAACAAAACAGGGATGACCCGATGTTCGGTCATCCCTGTGAAAAGATTTGCTCTTCGGCAGTCTGGCGATCCTAGTCAATAATAATAATTACGACCTTAGATCCATAACTTTGCGTCATCAGGTTTCCCTGATTTTGCCTTTCGGAAGTCGGTCAATCCTGACCAGAAACTTATACTGGTTTTAGATGCCTGACTTTGCGTCGCCGTCTTTTGGCGGCTTTGCTATTATCGACAGTCTGGCGGTCGTGGCTCAGTTCAGCGTTAGACCCATGACTTTGCGTCGCCGGGTTTTCCCGGTTTTGCCCTTTCTCGGAGCTATACCATTATTGCACTTTTTATATTTAATTTCAATCACTCATATGTTCTATTTAATAATAGACCAGACGCAGCGCCAAACTTCCCTTCGCTTTCGCACAGGGCGAAACGTCCGAAAACCAGCAAATATCCCGTAAGGTGAGTTAATAGGTCATACTTAAATTGCTGGATGGGTGGTAGATCGACAATATCCGTATAGAATGTTTTCGTTTTATTTCACAACTTCCAAAAATGTTGCTTCCACGGTCATGCCCCATTTCAAGCGCGGATCTGTTTCCATTACGGCGATGCCGACCGCATAAAGAATATCGCCGCCCTGCTGAGTGTAAGCCTGGCTGATCTCTGTGATCGTGCCTGTCAGTACGAGTTCGGGTAAAGCGTCCGGCACAAGCGTGACTTTTTGACCCATTGTCAGCTTCACAACCTCGAGTTCAGTGATGTCAGTGGTTTCAACGATCCATGTGCTGAAATCGGCAATGCTGACCGCGCGCGTTTCTGTACCAACCTGCTGACCCACTTTTACGTTGACATCCGCTACAACACCATCAAAGGGCGCAGTCAGAACGTAATTCGAAAGCGCATCTTGTGCCGCATCAAGATTGGCTTTTGCAAGTGCAAGCTGATCGGTATTCGGTCCGGCGAGGCTGATCTGATATTGATGCTCCGCTTCTGCTTCAGCGTCGAGCGCGGCATCATACGCAGCGCGCACTTCATCCCTTTCGCGGGTATCTTTTTCCAGCTCACGTACAGCGCGGTTCAAATCTTCATGCGCCTGTTCGAGCGCTTTTTTAGCATTTTTGCGCTTTTGATTATCTTTTTCAAGCTCTTTATATTTATCAAAATCATCCTGCCTATCGATCAGATCCTGCTGACGATCTTCCACAATGGCTTTATCATCTTCGATATGAGTTTCAATATCATCAACATTTAATTCATCCCATTTCTTTTCGGCATTCCCCCGCACAATCTGTGACTTCATAAAAGCCTGCCAAAATTTTGCACGGTCACCATTTTCATTGCGCAGGAGGGTATCGCAGGCATTTTGAGCGATGACGAGCTGCGCCTCCGCCCCGCCCGCATTTGAGAGGCGGACGAGGACATCCCCTTGTTTGACAGAGTCCCCGTCACGCACAAACACATCCTCAACCACACCTCTCGCTTGAAAAGATAAATTCGCAGCGTGGATGGGTTCCAGCCGGCCCTCTCCTACGACAGCATTGGAAGAAACTACGTTTATAGGTGCGGGGGCAGCCGCAGGTTGATTTCCACACGAGGCAAGCGCAAGGGATAGGACAGTGAGTAAAGCAATAAGGGTTAATATATGTTTTTTCATTTTATACCTTCTATGACGATAATAATTTATTCGTAAGCCAAGACTTCCCGAATGGTCAAACGCGCGGCATTGCGGGCCGGCAAAATGGAGCCAACCACCGAAAGCAACAAGATCAATCCAAACCATATGACATATCCCAAATATGTAAAAATTACTTTGATGGGGGTTTCAAATACCGCGAGGCTTACAATGGTGGAAAGCAGGTAGGTGAATGGAATGGACAATAGGATTGCAAGCACAAACGACATTGTACCAATTACGAACCCTTCTGCGATCACGGTGCGCATGACGGCCCGGTCATCTGCGCCAATGGCGCGCATGATGCCAATTTCACGTGTGCGTTCCAAAACGTTCATGCCCATCGTACCGGTCAGTCCCATTGCGCCCACAATCGCTGTCAGAACGGCCATGATCAACAGGAATACCACCAGCGTATCCAAACTCTCAGAAGCCGAATCAAGTGACGTCAGGCCGGATTCGGCTTTTCGCACCTTGAATCCCTGATCGCGAAAGAATCGATCCAACCTTTCAGCCAGGAGGTCTTGAAAAGCACGGTCATGTTGATCTGTGACCACGCGGAAAGAAAAGGAGCGGTTGGCAAGGTTTGCGCGCTGTGAAATATATTCATAAGGCGCATACGCAAGAACTCCTTCATTGCCAACAAACTTAAATATGCCGACAACTTCCCACGCTTCCTGACGTCCTTCGATCATGAGCTTCAAGTGATCACCGGGCTTTAAGGCGGGGTAAAACTCAAGCGCCTTTTCACTGATCGCGAGTTTACGCACATCATCCCTGCGGATCCACCTGCCCGCGGCTATCAACGGATTAATTAATTTACTTTCCGCGGGTGGGGCAAGCAGATTAACATTCTCCGCCATCAAACCGTCAGGGTATAACAACTCAGCGCTCAGGAACTGCCAACCTTCCACATTTTTAACCCCATCGACCTGCATCGCATATTGCTCCACTTCGCGCAAGCGGTAAGCCTTATCAAAATCAAGCGTTACATCTGCGCGGAAGTAACTACCGATCTGCCCAATGTAATCATGCAGGGTGACGCGCACATTGAAAACTGCAATAAAGATCGCACCGCCCATTGTTAATGTAAATAGAGTCAATACCAAACGTCCGCGGCGGCGGAATGTATTCCTTAAAGAGATAATAAACGGACGTGGAATATGAATGCCGCGCGTGGCAAGAATGCGCGTGATGCGGATCAGCATATAATCAAACCACGGCAAACGGTCTGACTTTCCCGCCTGGGGCTTGTTTTCGTCTCCAGCCAGATCGCCGCTTAAAGCGCGTAAAACTGTAATCCGTGAGCCATTGATCACCGGCGCAAGCCCGGCCAGCAATGGGACCAGCAAGCCGATAATAATTTGCAGCCCAAAGGCCATGGGCACGATCCGATATCCAAGTAAATTGAAGTGCAATTCACCGGCAAGAAAAAGGGCAAGACCATAGGCGCCCTGCCCGCCCAGTGGAATTGCAACCAGCAATGCCAGAACACTAAACGCCAAAATCAGCACAAGATACATGCTAAAAACCTGCGTATTCCTGCCGCCCACCAATTTAATCACACCAATATGCCGCAAGTGCTGGCTCAACAAGGCGCTCAAGGTATTTGCGATCAATGAACTTGAAAGCAATACGATCAAAATCCCAAGCGCCATCAATATGCCCAGCACTGCATTGACCGTATCAGTCAGCGGGTGCTTATGCGTTTCAGAAAAACGAGTCCTAAAAACGGTCGTCCCATTTTTTTCGAGTTTATCTTTTAGATCAGCGCCCACTTCGCGAATGTATTGCAAATCATCTTGATTTCCTGAAACGGTCACATACGCGCGATTAAATAGATCTGGCTGTCTTAAAGTTTGCAGGGTCTTCATCACAGTGTAAGCATATGGAGGTGCAAGAAAATCTCCAGCGCCTGTGCTTGGATCCTGGACAATGCCCACAAGCTTCAACTCTTTGAGTGTGCCGTCGGGTAATTCAAAAATTAGATTTTCACCGACTGCGACATTTAACTTCTCAAGCGCCCCTTTCTCGAGCAGGATTTCATCCAGGCCCGCTTCAACCGCCCCCGAAACTGGCACCAATAAATTGACATGGTTCTTGCTGAAACTTTCCAGCGCGACAATATCCAAAGCCAGCCATTGATCGCTTTTAGATGTACGGACTCGAAAGTTGACCACACGGCGCCCTTCCGCATCCGCCACCCCATGTGCGTTATGGATCGAGGCGAGGACATCGTCATTGTAATCAGACATGCGAACTTCAATATTCGAAGGGTTGTTGGCCGCATAGGATACACTCATGTCATTGGATATGATCTGATACGCTCCCGCAATCACACCAATCGAAAATACGCCCACTGCGATGGAAAATACCACCAGCAGAGTGCGCGCTTTGTTATCCCATAGATCGTGTAAAACTTTACGCCATCTTGGCCGCATAATTAACTTTTCCCTGATCCCAGACTTTTCCCAAAAAAGGGAAGGGGGTTGGGTGATTGCAATCTACTACTTCAGTAATTCACTTACTTCCCTGGCAGAGTATGGTTTTAAAGTTACATCCAGTGCGCCATGACGCAGGAATTGTGTCACCCGTTCAGGGTTGATCGCCGCGCTGAGGATGACCGTTTTCGAAACGAGGCCGGTTTTTGAGAGCGCAGTCAGCAGTTCGAGCAAAGGAATGGATTTGATATGCTCATCCACAAGAATTAGATCGGCAGCGGGAAAATTCTTTAAATCAGTAGACTGCGTCAACTTGACTTTCGTTCCTTTAAGTAAATTAGCAAAAAGCGCCGCCCAATCATCCTTGTCGTCGATCAACAAAATGCTCTTAACACGGCCTGCTTCAATCGGTTCGTCATTTGCAGACCCGCGCGGCATAAACATAACAACCGTTGTGCCTTTATCTTTTTCGCTGAAAAGCGCAATACGCCCCTGTGATTGCGAGATAACATGCAAGGCGGCCGGTAATCCGAGTCCATGATGTTCAACGCCGCGAGTAGTAAAGAACGGCGACCATGCTTTACTCAAAACATCATTTTCCATTCCCGCGCCATCATCTTCAATGATAATTTTTAGAAGACCGTGTTCTTCAGAAGGTTGAACGCTTACCTTAATAGATTTCGCGCCAGCTTCAGCGGCGTTTTGCAAAATATTACCCAATGCGCGCACCAATTGCGTGCTATCTGCGATGACGTACGCAGCTTCAAGATCAATCTCCATTTTGAGCGCTTTCTCAGGGATACCCCGCTGATGCGCGGCAGTTTGTAAGACATCAGCAAACAAAACTAAGCGCGGTTTTTGTTCACGCACCGCGCCGATCAATTGTTCCTTTACCTGAATGATCAATGCCGCGCTTTCCGAGATCATATCCAGGTCTTCTTTGAGAGACTCGAGATCAACTTTGCCATCCACAATTTCATCATGCAAACGGGCAATTGTCAGCGAGATGGGAAGTGTCTTGTTGCCGATCCAATGTATGGCTTCGGTGGAGGCGCTGGTTAAAGCTTCAAAGACTTTATTACGCAGTATCTCAGCGTTCGCATCCCTGAGTTCATCGATCAGGCGTGCATTATTGATGGCTACCGCGAGATGTTCCGCCATGGTGGATAGCGTAGTGATGTCATCTTCGTTGAAAGCACGTTCCTCCGAACTTTGAATCGTGACAGCGCCCATAACCCTGCCGCCATAGACCAGCGGCAATGCCATCTCAGAACGGGTATGCGGCAAATATGGATTCTTGAAATGCACACGCTCTTCGCCTACATCCAAAGCGATGCGCGCTTCACTCATACTGATACAGGCTCCGATCATCGAGTCGGTGCCTATCTTTAATTTATGTCCATCGGCAACCATCGCCCTGCCTGCTTTCCCATAACCGGCCCGCAGAACAGCATATTCGCCCGATCCATCGATAAGGAAAACGCCTGCGTAATATAAACCGTAAGATTCGCAAATAATGTTCACAGTTTGAGGGAGTAATTTTTCGAGGTCAAGGATCGAGGTGACATCTTTGCCGACACGGTTGGCGGCTTTTAACAAACGCGAGCGGCGCTCCGCCTGGCGGTGCAAATTGGAATTTTGTATGGCAATCGCCAGCTGGTCTGCCATGGTTTGCAGGGCATCAATATCCTCGTCATGAAATGCGGATTCTTCCATGGATTGAACCGTGAGCGCGCCGATCACATCATCACCCACAATCAGCGGAAGCGCCATTTCTGAGCGTGTCTTTGGGAGGTGCGGATTCTCAAAGAAAATCGCTTCAGCCCCAACATCCAGCGCGATACGCCCCTGACGATTGGCAATTGAAGCGCCGATCATTGAGTTCCCGCCCACGGCGAGTTTGTGTTGCGCGTTGATCATTTCCCTGCCCGCTTCGCCGCGTCCGGCCTTTAAAATGGCGTATTCTTTTGCTTCATCCAGAAAAAATACACCGGCATAATAAAAACCGAATTCATCACAAATAATATCCACGGTCCGTTGAAGCAATTCATACGGATCAAGGATGGTGGTGATGTTCTTGGCCGCGCGGGCAGCGGCTTTCAATAAAATCGCATGTCTTTGAATATCGTTGGTCATGGTTTCCTCTTTATTTAGTAGGTTTAAAGTTGGAAGGTCTAGCTGAAAGTTACGTGATTAACCTGCAACATTCAACCCGCAACTTCCTCATCCCGCAACCTTTAATAACCTAAGGATCAACTCTACCAGTCCCTGCTCGCGTCCCTTGACAAAAAATGCGCTTGCACCGCCAGAGACTGCATCTTTGGCTTTTGTGACTTCGTCATAGGCTGTCAGGATGACCACCGGCAGGGATGGTTTTTGTTTTTTGAGATCTGCCAGCAGGTCCAAACCCGCGCCTGATTTGGGCAGACCGTCAAAACCAGGCATGTTAAGATCAAGCACCGCAATGTTAATCACATTCATATTTCTTGTAAAAACTCCACGCCCACTTTTGCAATCTGAGGCGCTGAGCACATCAAAACCAGCCCGTAAAAGTGTTTTCTCCAGGCTGCGCAAGATTAATTTTTCGTCATCCACTAAAAGAACCGTTGTCATTCATCCTCCAAAAATTATCATTTGCGCAGGGCGGATTTTTGTCCGCCACCTGCCAGAAGCAGACTGAAGCCTGCGCTCCGTTATTAATTTTTCTTCTCAACAGGCAGTCGGACCGAAAATTTTGCGCCTTGACCGTTATCGCTTTCAAGTAAAACACTGCCACCGTGTTGATTCACAATTTGTAACACTGACGAAAGTCCCAGTCCTGTGCCGCCGCTTCCGCCTTTGGTTGTAAAAAAAGAAACCCAAATTTTTTCCTGAATATTCTTCGGGATGCCAGGACCGTTATCTTGTATCGTTACTAAAATAAACGTTGGGTCAACATCGCGCCGGCCCTGTACAATGATTTTCGGCTCATAAGTTTGCGACAATGCCTCCCAGGAATTCTTGATCAAATTATTAAATGCCTGTTCCATCTGATGCGCATCCGCAAGTACATTCGGCAGCTCCTCCGCCCAATCGAACTCCACCACACCATCGGGAAGCCCCATACTTACGACAGTAGCGGTGATCATGCCGCGCAATGAAACAGACTCATCATTTCTTTGCCGCGCGGGACCAATCAAACCTTCTTTGATGTTCAGGATCGTCAACGCGCTGTTCTCGGCGATATCCAAATCTTCCATTAATGATTCGATGCTGACCAAAGCCCGCAGTCGATTCGGCTTCATCGCAGACATCTCAGCGAGGACCTGTTTCAGGTCGATCCCTTTTGCCTGCGCTTCCGCCCTGACCGTTTGAATTGCCGCGGTTAAAGATTTATTATTCATATCCGACTCACCCGCAGCAAACTGCGCGGCGAGCGCAAGAATATAGATCAGATCTTCACGCACGCGCTTAATACTTCCAGGGATCGGGGCGGCTTTATTTCCAACCCAGTGAATGGCTTCGCCTGTAGCGGTGGCAATGGCTTCAAACGTTTTTGTTCTTACGTTCTCAGCCGTGGCGGCTTCCAATTTAAACATCAATTGCGCGTTATTGATCGCAATCGCAACCTGGTTTGCCATCGCCTGCAATGATTTGATATCTTCTTCCGTGAATGCGTCGAACTGGTCGCTTTGAACGGTCAACGAGCCAAGCGCCCGTTCCTGAACGATCAATGGCAAAGACATTTCTGAACGTGTTTTCGGTAAAAACGGATTCGTAAAATGGGACGGTTGCCCGACGACATCCAATGCGATCTGCGCCTGTTGTGTTAATACCGATTTCCCGATCATGGATTTTTCATCTACAGGCAGGCGATAATTTTTCGCCATCATTTCGCGCCCTGGCGCGGCGTATCCGGCGCGCAATACGGCCCATTGATCGTCATCAGAAACCAAAAATATGCCTGAATAGTAAAAACTAAATTCGCTGCAAATAATATTCACCGTATGCTTCAGCAATTCATCCAGATCCAAAATGGAGGTCACCAACTGCCCAACGCGGGCGGCGGTTT
>JANODZ010000244.1:0-4558 GCA_031412935.1 Anaerolineales bacterium | reverse complement strand
GAGCAATTCAAGGCGGCGTGGCTGCATTCGGGCCGACCGTGCGCGTTGTGCGGTCGGCCATTTACGCGGCGCTCGCGCCAACCCATGTGACTGTGGCGAGCATATGAATCCAGTAGATCAGCGCTATGACCCATGAAGGAGGAGTTGTCATGATTAAGGTGTGGCTACTTCTGTGGGTACGTCGGTAGGCGCAATTTCTACGGTCGCAGGAATCGCGGTCGCGGGAATCGCAGTCGCGGGGAAACATTGTTTAAATGCCTGATTAGAATTTTGGGCGGCCTGGTCATCTAAATTGCCAATGCTAGCGGCGACCTGGTATTGATCATAGGCGTCGCAATATTCTTGTTCTTCGAAGAGATTATCACCGTAACGCATGGCCGAGTATTGCAGTCGTTGCTGGCCGGTCATGGTGCCATCCCACATGCCTGAGTCTACCTCGCTGAAGTAAGTGTATGCCTGTCTCCAGTCAAGTTCCCAAAAGCTTGCGCCTGTAATGTATATGCGCGCGCCTTCACGCAGTTGAACGGATGTATTATCCAGCGGGCCAAAACGTTCGGCAAGCGTAAGTTGATAAATACCGCCCTCAAGGTTACCTTGTTGGGTGATGAGATAATGGCCATAGTTGCGCAGGGAAAAATAATACATACCGTCCACTTGCGCGGTTTTGTATGCGGGGTCAAGTTTGCGGATGATATCCAGCGCACTCAACGCATTGACCCAATCCTGCGCATTGATCAGTTGTTGTGCGCGCTGGTAGGCGCTTTCTGCTCCGCTGAAATCAGGCGTGGAGGTGGTTGTCGGTAGAGGTGTGGTGGTGGGGATTAAACTTAAGACCATTACTTCGGTCAGTTTTTCTTTCGCGCCGGGAAAACCCGGATCTTTTTGTATGATGAATTTCAGGCGTTGTATCGCGGTTTCATAGTTGCCTAATTGGATATCCATTAACGCGAATGCATATTGCTCGGTAGTTTGTTTGGAAGTAAGAGAGTCTTCCTCTGATAATCGAACGCCAATGCCGGATTGATAACCGCCGAATCCTCCCAGCCCAATCAGCAGGATGAATCCCAATATGCCGATCAGGATCGAGCGCCAGAGCGATGGCTTTTTGACCGGGTTGACCGGTTGTGTGTCGCCTTCTTTAAGTGGTAATACTGGTTGAGTGCTTTCAGTTTGTTCAGACATAATCCTAATTATACTTCCATTTGAAATGGTGAAAATTATTCTTATTGATATTTCAGTCGGGCGACCGTCGCACGACTACAAATTTACAATCTGTTTTGCCTCAGACCAGACGATTGCGAGGGCAATTATTCCGCCGATAAACATTCCTATAAGCGTAGTCACAATAGCGCCGCCGGGTAAATAGAACGCAACTGTATAAGTTATTATGCCTCCAATCACTGCTGCGATCAAGCCTTTTATCACCGCGCCGCCGACATGGATCAGCTCATTGGTACGTTTGGATAACCAACTGAAAAGAATCACGGCTTCTACTAATAGGGCAATTTCTGCAAATGCTATGATTGGCGCGCCAACTTCTTTGAAGAAGGTCAGCCCGATAATACCAATCCCTAAAAACATAGCCAGACGCAGGAACACTGCATATAACGGAAACATCGGCTCTTTGCGGGCATAGAATGAACGCGCCGCGATCTCATGGATGGTGTATCCAGTTAGTGTCAACAAATAAGCCCGGGTTGTTGCAGTGATCAGCGAAGTGGTTGTTTCGTCAAAACCGAAAACCCCGCGCACCAGCGGATGAATGCCGGCTGCCATGACGGCTGCAATTGGAAGGGTGAGGGAGATTAATACCCGCAGCGCACGTTCGATCGTTGAGCGGAATCCTGCCCAATCGCCGCGTGCTGCAAGTTCTGAAAGAGCTGGCAGCATCGCGGTGGCGATCGCAGTTCCGAGAATCGTCTCAGGAACCTGCATGATCATCCAGCCATATGTGAGCGATGTCACCGCGCCGACTTGATCGAGCCGTGACGCTAAATTGTCACGAGCCAATACAATGATCTGAATACCGCCCATGGTTAATAAACGAGGCGCCATTAATTTTAAGGCTTCGATCAGACCGGTGTGGCGAATATCCAACGACGGCGTCCAGCGGAAACCGAACTTGAACAGGGCAGGAATTTGAATCAGTAAATGCATGGCCGCGCCGAGGATAACGCCGTAGACCAGACCCTGTATGCCGAAACGCGGCACAAGAAAAATTGCGCCGAATATCTGTCCGATGTTGTACATGCTGGGCGCGATGGCGGGTAAAACAAAATGTTGATTTGCCTGCAGCGAAGCCATTACCAATCCGCTGACCGAAAAGATGACTGTGCCGATGAGATTCAAACGCATGAGATCGGCGAGCAGTGTGCGTTGTTCCTGATCAAAGCCCGGCGCAATGCCGAGCTTTGCGTCCACGATCGGCTGTGCAAAGATGGCGATCAGGATCGCTATTGAACCTGTCACTAAAAAAGCAACATTTGCCACACGTGAAAATAGATCCCATGTGGC
The DNA here is from genome assembly GCA_031412935.1 of Anaerolineales bacterium. GTDB lineage: Bacteria > Chloroflexota > Anaerolineae > Anaerolineales > Villigracilaceae > Villigracilis. The sequence goes on along the minus strand of JANODZ010000244.1, from coordinate 2,044 downwards.
GGCGCGGTCTTTGGTGGTCAGATATTCTGTCAACAATGGGATGAATGCCATCGCCAGCGCGCCGCCGGAAATCAACGCAAATAACACATCCGGTAGATTATTTGCGGCGTTGAACGTGTCCAGCATTCCAACCGAGTCTGAATATTGGCGTGAGATAATTCCCGCGCGAACGAAGGCGAGAACTTTATCTATTAAAAAGAAAAATGCGATGATCAGTGAATTACGGGTAAGGCGCGAAAGTTTTTCCATTTATGGATTCTCCGTTGGTGCGTTTGATCGTTTACACGATTAAACGATTTCTATTTTCTCATCAATGACCTGACCATCTTCCCAATTCGCCTCCACCCATTTTGCCACACTCTGCAGGGATCGTTGCAACGTCACCGCATCAGAATTGATCATGGCGCATGCGATCACCGTCTCCTGCCATGTATCCTGCAAATCCATCTCAGCCACAGAGACGTTGAACTCGCGGCGCAGGCGCGAAATGAGCGGCTTGATCCGTCCGCGTTTTTCCTTGAGGGAAGAGCAGGCGGGGAGGTGCAGGTGGATGGTGAGGGTGGCGAGCATGGCGGATTGACGATTTACGATTTTGGATTTGCGATTTACAATCTCTGCGTATGAATATTGAATCTTCCTATGCTAGCGCCCTCGATTACCTTTATTCCTTCGTGGATTATAGCCTTAAACATTCCTCCGAACTTGCCAAGGCGGATTTTAACCTCGATCGCATGTTTGCGTTGATGGAGTCTTTGGGCAACCCGCAGAATCAATATCCCATCATCCACGTAGCGGGGACGAAGGGCAAGGGGTCAGTTTCGGCGTTGTGCGCTTCGGCGTTGAAGGCCGCCGGATATAAGGCTGGGTTGTATACCTCGCCGCATTTGTTTGATTATTGCGAGCGCATTCAAATTAATGGGGAACCGATTTCTCATGAGCGGTTGATTGAATTGGTGAATGAGATCAAGCCGCATGTTGCGAAGATCGAAAAACTGACTACATTCGAAATCACCACGGCGCTGGCATTCATGGCGTTTGCAAAATATGATGTCAACGCGGCGGTCTTTGAAGTAGGCCTGGGCGGACGTCTCGATGCGACCAATATTGTCACGCCCAGGGTTTCGGTTATCACTTCATTATCCTATGACCATATGGCTGTGCTTGGGAATACGCTGGCATTGATCGCGGGGGAGAAGGCCGGGATTATCAAGCGTGGTGTGCCTGTGATTTCGTCCGCGCAGAAGGAGGAAGCCCTCGAAGTTTTGGAGCGTGTAGCCAAACTAAAGAACGCGGAGTTAACTCTGGTGGGACGCGATATAAAGTTTGAGCTGATCGAGTCATCGTTGGAAGGGCAAGAGCTAACTGTTCAAACGTTTAAACGTTTAAACGTTGTAACGTTCAACATTCCATTGCTCGGATATCATCAGGTAGAAAACGCAGCCACGGCGTATGCGGCATTGAAAGCAAGCGCGATTCCGATTACAGATGAACAGATTCAAAAAGGATTTTCTCAAGTACAATGGCGCGCCCGCTTTGAGATTGCGCGGCGCGAACCCCCTGTAATATTTGACTCAGCGCATAACCAGGATTCGTTTGCGAAGTTGAGCGAAACCCTGCAAACGTATTTCCCGGATCAGATGGTGTATCTCATTTTTGGCGCGTCGGAAGATAAGAACATTCCAGGGATGTTTGCAGAACTCAAATCGAAGATCAAGAAAATAATTATCACGCGCGCAGATCATCCGCGGGCGCTTGATGTGGAACGAATTCAACAGTTGGCTGAGCAGGCCGGGGCGGAGTCGGAAGCGGTCACTCCCGTTAAATCCGCTTTGGCGCGCGCGCTGGAATTGTCATCAAAAGATGGTAGCATTGTCTTATCCGCTGGAAGCATATTTGTCACAGCGGAAGTCATGTCTGCATGGAAAACGAGTAGTGAATGAATCAACAAAACAACTGGAACGAAGAAGAAGATAATTTTGACTTAACACTTTCCCAACGGACCGAGGAGCTGTATCGTGTTCCAAACACGGAACCGAACGCTGAC
>JANODZ010000243.1:0-3016 GCA_031412935.1 Anaerolineales bacterium | reverse complement strand
ATTCGATCGCGATCTGCTGATTCGATCATATTGATAACCAATACGGGGGGATGCATTGCAAACTGGGAATAAAACTGGTCGGCCCAGCCCTGTCCTAAAGGAGTATCTACGTGAATAAGCGGGTAGGGAAGAAAGGTCACCGGGGATTCTCTATTCGTTACAAAATTAATGATGGGGCGAAAACCCCAAACAAATACTTCATCCCCGGGAGATGTATTCTCCCGAATGTAGGACGCAAGAGGGTCGGGATACTCCAATTCAGCTCCTGGAGAATTCCATATATGCGTTAGCACAACGCCATAGTTCTTCCAAACATTAATTTTGCCGGCCATACTTAAAGCCAATAAAACTAAAATAAACACAACAACATAATGATCAGAGCGAGGCGCGAATTGTCGCAGGAAAATATATACCAGATAAGCGCAGAATAAACCCAGATATGGCGCCCACCCAAGAAAGTAATGCGGATAATTTCGGCCTGAAAGTGCGCTCAACACGGCTTCAATCGGCCAGCCTATCATTAGAATTAGAAGAAATTTCCCGAGCATGGTTTCAAACACTTCGCGTTTAAGAAATGAGAGCAAGGACAAACCATATCCAAGCAATGCGCTGAAAACGATCGTCAACCCAATCGAATATGAAGCATTTAATAACCCGCCCCAAATCCGCGCCAGCCCGCCCCCGGCGCTATATTGAACATTAAAAACAAGTACGATATTGATCATTTCCTTCAGCGCGGAGTGCAGGTTAAAATATAAAATCACTGGAGCAAGCACAGCGATTCCACCCAGCGCAATCAGGGTTGCTCTTTGAAAAAATAAACGCCAGTTTTTGGAAACAACAGCCATGATAAAATATGCTGCGACGGCGGCAACCTGCATCCCAATATTGTTTGGCCGCAGCAAAATATTTACACCCAGAGAACCTCCAATCATCAGGATGTAAAGCTTGCGATCTGGTTGTTCCAGGCTTTTCATATAATAAAATAATGCGATAAAACTAAACAGCAGGGAATACTCCTCGGAAAAATTTCCTCCCTGCAATACGTTTCCCGCAGCGCTGATCCAGATCAATGTCCCGATCAAGGCGGGCAGGACACCCAGGATGCGTTTGATAAGGAGATAACCAATAGACCCGGCGCAAAAAAAGAATAAAAATTCGATTAACCAAACTCCCCAACGGGACCCATGGGTCAAAAAAAGGCCAAGTGCGTTAATGTAAAAAACAAGCGGACCTTTATTTTCCCAAACATCTTTATAAGGTATTTTACCTTTTAGAATAAGCGATCCAATATACAGAAAAATCCCGCCATCACGACCCGGATAGGAAAATAATGGGTTTGACAGGTTCCCCAATACCAACAGCCCCAGCCAGCCTGCTGTGATTATCTTATCGATTGATGCAGAACGGAGGGGAGATATTAATTGCTTTAACATAATGCACCTGATCGTGTAAGTTCTCCGGGAATAGATCAGCATATAAATCTGAAAATTCCAGGGATGGCATCAAAAATACAAGTCAATCAGCGATTATAATCGCAACAACAAAACAAAGGAATATTATGGAAGCGTATCAGCAAACTCGTCAAACTCATTGGAATTCCATCGCTAAAAAACGCGACCACTGGCGCGGCATGGGCAAATGGTATCATTGGCGCTTAATTGAGATCTATCAATATCTTGTCAACCCCAATCAACGCATCCTTGAGATTGGCTGCGGAGCGGGGGATTTACTCGCACACTTGAAGCCCTTACGGGCTGTGGGTATTGATTTTTCCGCTGAAATGATCGCAAGAGCGAAAGAACGTCACCCACAAATTGAATATTATCAATCGGATGCGCATGACCTCTCCGGCATTGCGGGCGAGTTCGATATCATCATCCTGTCTGACACCGTTAACGACTTATGGGATGTGCAGCTGGTATTTGAACAAATACACAGACTATGCTCGCCGCACACTCGTGTCATTATCAACTTCTACAGCCACCTTTGGCAATTGCCGCTGACCCTTGCGCAATATCTCAATCTTGCCGCGCCGATGCTCAATCAAAATTGGTTAACCCCTGAAGATATAAACAACATGCTGCATCTTTCCGGCTTTGAGAACATTCGTACTGCACAGGAAATTTTATGGCCGCTTCCCTTTGGCGGATTAGCCAATCGCTATCTCGTCAAACTTTGGCCATTCCGTACATTCGCCCTTACAAATTTTATGATCGCGCGCGCTGCACCACAACCCGCAAAACAGCCAAGTGTATCTGTCGTGATTGCCGCGCGCAACGAAGCAGGCAACATTAAGGCGATTTTTAAACGAGTGCCCAAAATGGGAAGCGGGACTGAGATAATCTTCGTCGAAGGGCACTCACGCGACAACACCTATGAATGCATTGCGGATGAAATTCCGCTTCACCCCCTCACCCCGAGCCTGCTCTTCCGTCAACCCGGCATCGGCAAAGCTGACGCAATTCGACTCGGCTTCGAGAAAGCTTCCGGCGATATCCTGATGATTCTCGACGCAGATCTAACCGTCCCACCCGAAGATCTGCCGCGCTTTTATGATGCGATCGTCTCAGGGAAAGGCGAATTCATCAACGGCGTGCGCCTGGTGTATCCAATGGAAAAAGAAGCAATGCGCACGCTGAACTTCATAGGGAATAAATTGTTCAGCATGGCATTCTCCTGGCTGTTAGGCCAGCCGATCAAAGACACCTTATGCGGCACAAAAGTAATGTGGCGTGAAGATTATGAAAAGATCGCCGCCAACCGTTCCTATTTTGGAGATTTCGACCCCTTTGGCGATTTCGACTTGATCTTCGGCGCGGCGAAATTGAACCGAAAAATCATAGACCTTCCCATCCGTTACCGTGACCGTACGTATGGAACAACGAACATCTCACGCTGGAAACATGGGATATTATTACTTAGAATGGTCGTTTTTGCGGCGCGGCGAATCAAGTTCGTATAATTTTTCGAGGCGCCCGCAGGTTTCTGGAAGCTCAAGAGCAAGCTGGCAGAC